>VBCJ01000159.1 GCA_005884335.1 Betaproteobacteria bacterium
CGTGTTTCCTGAGTCCGTTGGCGGCACACGGAACGGCCGAGCAGTGGATCAAAGAGGGCAAGACCGCCACCCACTGGACCCGGCTCTCCTGTCACCGATTCCGGGCCAATGAGGTCCGCCTGCTGCTCGGGGTCATCGCCTACAACCTCGGCAATCTGCTGCGCCGGCTCGTTCTGCCCGTTTCCATCCAGAACTGGTCCCTCACCAGTCTCCAGCAACGGCTCTTCAAGACGGGCGGACGCCTCATCCGGCATGCTCGGTACTTCACCCTGCACCTTGCCGAAAGCTACTTGACACGGCTCCTCTTTCGGCAGATCCACGCGCGCATCCAGCGACTCGCATGGCACTCCACGTGATCGAGAAGGCGGACATGGAGGAAGAGAAACGGAGCGCTCTCGGCGGGAGTATCTCTCGACCGGGTGGTCGCCGAGTGCAAACCTACGGAAGATGGGCCGTCAGCCTCGCGGGCGCCGCGGGGACGGCCCATGTGACGCCTTCCGAACGGCAGCAGGGGCTCGTGGCGCTTCACCTGGTCTGTTCAGCAAACGCGAGGGAGCGACGACTTGGGTCCAAATCGCAAATTCCGGTTAATGGAGAGCAATCATGAGCAAAGCAGAGATTCTTGTAAGCGGAGCAACCGGCCGTACCGGCGGCGTCGCCATTGACACCCTTTTGAAGATGGACAAGCGCGTGAGGGCGTACGTGCGCAAGGACGGCGAGGAAGCCGCCTCCCTTCGAAAGAAAGGAGTGGAAATCGCCATCGGCGATTTCACCGACATTGACGCCATCCACGCCGCCATGCAGGGTGTCCGCTCGGCCTACTTTCTCCACCCGATAAGTCCGGGCATCGTCCAGGCGAGTGCCTTCTTCGCCCAGGCGGCAAAGGAAGCGGGTGTGGCCACAATCGTCAACATGTCGCAAATCTCGGCCCGCCGCAATTCGAAAAGCAACGCTGCGCGCGACCACTGGGTATCTGAGCGCGTCTTCGACTGGTCTGGCGTGCCGACGACGCACCTGCGTCCAACCTTTTTCGCCGACTGGCTGGTCTATCCGCACTTTGCGAAAGAGATTTGGGCGAACAAGCGAATTGAGTTTCCATTTGGCAAGGGCCGGCATGCACCTATCAGTACGGACGACCAGGGGCGCGTTATCGCGCACATCCTGAACGCCCCTGAGGGGCACGGCGGCAAAATCTATCCCCTACACGGGCCTCGCGAGATGGACCACTACGAGATAGCCGCTGCAATGAGTGATGTGCTCGGCGCAAAAATCTCGTATTCGCCTCTGTCGATTGAGGAGTTCCGTCAGCGGATGGAGCAGACCTACAAGTTCAACCCGTTCCTTGTGCAGCACCTTTGCGAAGTTGCCCAAGACTACCAAAACGGTGTGTTCGCAGGGACCAACGATGTTGTCGAGAAAGTCACCGGCGAACCACCGCTGTCGATTCCGGATTTCGTTGCCCGGAACCGAACGGCTTTCGTTTGAGAATCAAAAGTGATTGCGCAAGGTCCCCCGACGTCGCGCCGGGGGAATGAGCGGAACGAGGAAACCAGTTAGATCGCGATCTTTAGCGCTATCTGGGCGAAGAGCGCCTCCGGGACCCTTACTTCACGCTTCCCGCGACTGCGCCGGGTACTCATGACTCCGTACTTCTCGAGCAAGCGCAGGTGGTCCTGGACATTCTTCAGATCCCAGTCGACCAGGTTCGCTAACTCGTAGATTGAACTTGAAACGCTTTGACGAACGGACCTTTGTGTTTCCGCCATGCCGCAATCTTACACCGCTCTGCACCAATCTGCACCAACGCATACCGCTCACCCGAAATGGGCCCGTTGGACACGAGATCCGGACGAGCAAGACCGGCGCGGGCCTGCTGCTCCTCGGAAGCACTATGTTGGGCCAGAAACCCAACACGCCGTCGAACCCAATGCGCCCAGCGCAAGCGATGAACACTACTACGCTCCGGACGTGCCTACGAACGAGCTATGAAGGATGCGATCCGGTCCTTCCATCCTTCGCTTGGTGAAGACCCCGCGATTCGGCCGGATTTCCGTGGTCTGGATCCGATCGGGTCGTTTAGCGTGTGCCTCGAGGCGGTCGAAAAGCTTCATAGTCGCTTGCGAGAGACCAAAGGGGTCGAGTCGATCAACCCCTTTGGTTTTCGCTACTTGCATGGTTGCGGGGGCTGGATTTGAACCAGCGACCTTTGATGGGATGAAAGCGCTGCGCCTCCGCCCACGGTGAGATTACCGTGGGCGTTGGACAACACTCGACGGCGTCAGCCGCGAGAGGAGGCGCAGCAGATGGAATATATCGCGTTCGATGCCCACAAACATTACACCCTGGCGTCGGTGGCTCGGCCGGACGGTCAGCTCGTCCGCGAACAACGGCTCCCGCATGAGCGGGGAGCGCTCCAGCAGTTTCTGGCGCGATGTGAGCCGGGCTCGCCGGTCGCAGTGGAGACGATCGGCAATTGGTATTGGATCGTGGACGAGATTGAGGCCGCCGGCTGCGTGCCCAAGCTTGTGCACGCCCGCAAGGCGAAACTGATGATGGGCGAGATCAACAAGACCGATAAGCTCGACGTCCGGGGACTCAACCAGCTCCAACGCAACGGCACCCTACCCACAGTCTGGATTCCCCCGGGCGAGCTGCGCGACCAGCGCGACCTTCCGCGTACGCGCATGGTGCTGGTCCGCCAGCGCACGCAGCTCAAGAATCGCATTCACGCCACCTTGGCCAAGTACGCCCTCCACAATCTGGACGTGAGCGATCTCTTCGGCGTGCGGGGCCGCGCCCTCCTGCGACAGCGTCTCGATCTCCTGCCGCCGTATACGGCCTACGCCACCCAGCAACTTCTCGAGCAGGTCGAGAATCTGGACCGTCAGGTGCGCGGGTTCGAGCACCAGATGCAGACCGTGTTCAAGCCCACGCCCACGATTCAGCTGCTCCTGACCCTTCCCGGCATCGGGCTCCTGCTCGCGGTCGTGATCGCGCTCGAGGTGGGCAGCATTGCGCGGTTCGCCACCGCCGAGAAGCTGGCCGCCTACGCCGGCACCACGCCGCGCGTCCACGCGAGCGGCGGAAAGACTCGCCTCGGGCCGTCCCGCCCAGACGTCAATCGCTACCTCAAGTGGGCCTTCGTCGAAGCGGCCAACGCCATCTGCCTCAATCGCGGCCGCGCGCCGCGCCGCCACGTCAGTCGCCTCTACGAGCGCGTCGCCCGGCGCAAGGGCCATCAGAAGGCCATCGGCGCCGTGGCCCGACATCTCGCCGAAGCGACCTACTGGATCCTCACTAAACAGGAGACCTATCGGGAACCGAAAGCAGCGGCCGTTTCGTCTACGGGGGATAAGCGCGGATAACCCATGAGCTCCCGGAAGCTCGACCTTTGATTGCGATATCCCCTGAAATCACCATCATGCCGCCCATGACGGCGAAGATATGGCTCCGACGAAACGGATCGATGAGACCGGAGACGATGACGGCGTTGAGTCCGCAGATCTACGAGTACCCGACTGTGCAAATCCGTTCCGGGTCTCGCATGGTGCAGCGCACTCCCGCGGCGCCTGCGAGTCGCTCACGGGACTCTCCGGATGTCGAAAGAACATCGAGCAAGGCGCAGCGTTTTCAGATATGGGTTATGAGCTCTTCCCGATTGGCCACCACAGCTCGCGCGCCACGAACA
>VBCJ01000160.1 GCA_005884335.1 Betaproteobacteria bacterium
CCCCGGCAAGCTGCCCGGCCACGCGCATGCGCGCAATTTCCTCGGCGGTCTTCAGGTGTATCGGCATGCTTCGGCAAAAAAGTGCGAAGGATAAGTCATCGACCCCGCCGGGGCAAATCAGCGGCTCTCGAAGATGCCGCGCACAGTTTACGACCGGGCGGAGTAAAACTCTGTTTGCACAGGAAAAACTTGCATCGGTTTAGATCCACGTGCTACCATTTTAAGTCTCTAGCCGGGCTTGGGCTCGGCTAAATTTTTGCCGCTCCGCTGTTAGGGTGCCCGCAGGTTTTTCAGCGGGTCATTTGGCCGGGGCGGCCCTGAACGCAACCCTAACCGGAGTCACCATGTCGACCACGATGCGCCAAATGCTCGAAGCGGGCGTGCATTTCGGCCACCAGACCCGCTACTGGAACCCGAAGATGGCGCCATTCATCTTCGGTCATCGCAACAAGATCCACATCATCAATCTCGAGAAGACGATGGTGATGTATCAGGAGGCGATGAAATTCGTGCGCCAGCTTGCCTCGAACAAAGGCACTCTTTTGTTCGTCGGAACCAAGCGTCAGGCGCGCGAGATAATCCGCGAGGAGGCCGAGCGCTGCGGCGCCCCCTTTGTCGATCACCGCTGGCTGGGCGGGATGCTCACGAACTTCAAGACCGTCCGCCAATCGATCAAGCGGCTCAAGGAGATGGAGGTGATGATCGAGGACGGCAGCATGGAGAAGCTGCCGAAGAAAGAGGCCTTGCACTTTCAGCGCGAGCTCGCCAAGCTGCAGCGCAGCCTCGGGGGCATCAAGTCGCTGGACAACCGGCCCGATGCCCTGTTCGTGATCGACGTCGGTTACCAGAAAGGCGCGGTCGCCGAGGCGAAAAAGCTCGGCATCCCCGTTATCGGGGTCGTCGATACCAATCACTCTCCGGACGGGATTGCCTACGTGATTCCGGGCAACGACGACTCCAGCCGGGCGATTCGGTTGTACGCGCGCGGCATCGCCGATGCGATCCTGGAGGGCCGCAGCCAGGTCGTGCAGGAGATCATCGGTGCAGCCTCCGATGAATTCGTCGAAGTCGAAGAGTCACGCGCGAAAGGGCAATGATCGGCGATCGCGGCCCAAAAGGGGCGCGGCAGCCCCTTTTTTTTGAATGTTTTGAGCAGTGAGGTTCCCGGTAATGGCGGAAATCACCGCAAGCATGGTCAGGGATCTGCGCGACAAGACCGACGCGCCGATGATGGAGTGCAAAAAAGCGCTGGTCGAGGCGGAAGGCAATTCAGCCAAAGCCGAGGAGCTTCTGCGGGTCAGACTCGGCAACAAGGCGTCCAGGGCCGCAGCACGCACGGCCGCCGAGGGCATCGTCGCGGTTCACGTCGCGCCGGACGCGAGGACGGGCGCGATTGTGGAGGTCAACTGCGAGACCGACTTCGTCGCCAAGACCGAGGATTTCCTGAAGTTTGCAGCTTCGCTGGCGGAGCTCGCCGCGAAAAGCAATCCTGCGGATCTCACAGCACTGGGCGCATTGCGTCTGGGTCTCGCGACGGTGGACGAGACGCGCAAGTCGCTCGTCGGACGTATCGGGGAGAACATATCCGTTCGCAGATTCGCGCGGATCGAAGCGAGGGGCCGCCTATCTCAGTACGTTCACGGCGGAGCGAAGATCGGCGTCCTGATAGATGTTTCCGGGGGAAACGACCAGCTCGGCCGGGATCTGGCCATGCACATCGCCGCGTCCAAGCCGCTCGCCCTGTCGCGCGATGACGTTCCGGCAGAGCTCGTGAAGAAGGAACGCGACATCGCGGCCGCGAAGGCGGCCGAGTCGGGCAAACCGGCCAATATTGTCGAGAAGATGGTCGAAGGCAGCCTGCAGAAGTTCCTGAGGGAAGTCACGCTGCTCGGTCAAATTTTCGTCAAGGATCCGGCGGGAAAGCAGACCGTTGAAGCTCTCCTCAAGGCGGGCGGCGCATCGGTCTCGCGCTTCGTGCTGTACGTGGTCGGCGAGGGAATCGAAAAGAAGGGGAACGGTCAGGCGGCCTAGATGAAGGAGCCAGACGGAAACGAATGCAAAACCAGCCTGGAATGACGGCAACTGCCAAATACAAGCGCATCCTGCTCAAACTGAGCGGCGAAGCCCTCATGGGAGACGATTCCTTCGGGATCAATCGCGCTACGATCGAGCGCATCGTCGGCGAGATTGCCCAGGTCGCGGCGCTCGGGCTCGAGATCGCGGTGGTGATCGGCGGGGGCAATATTTTTCGCGGCGTGGCTCCCGGCGCGGCGGGAATGGATCGCGCTACGGCCGATTACATCGGAATGCTCGCGACCATCATGAACGCGCTTGCGTTGCAGGACGCCATGCGGCAGGCGGGTCTGAACGCGCGAGTGCAGTCCGCGCTCAACATAGAACAGGTGGTCGAGCCTTACATCCGCAACAAGGCGATCCGCTACCTCGAGGAAGGCAAGATCGTCATTTTTGCCGCGGGGACCGGCAACCCGTTCTTTACGACCGATACCGCAGCGGCGCTGCGGGGGACGGAGATCGGCGCGGAAATGGTCCTCAAGGCGACCAAGGTCGACGGCATTTATACGGACGATCCCAAACTCCGTCCCGACGCCAAGCGTTACGACAAGCTGAGCTTTGACGAGGCCATGATCAAGAATCTGAGGGTGATGGATGCCACGGCCTTTGCGCTATGCCGCGATCAGAAGCTCCCGATCACCGTGTTCAGCATCCTGAAAGCCGGAGCGATGAAGCGGGTTGTCACCGGCGAAAAAGAGGGCACGCTGGTCTACGTGGGCGCTTGAGCCCGCGAGGATGGGGGATTCATGAGTACCCTTGCCGACGTCAAGAAGAACACCGAGCAGAGAATGCATAAGTCGCTCGATGCCCTGAAAGCCGACTTGTCCAAAGTCCGCACCGGCCGTGCGCATACGGGGCTGCTCGACCACATCTCGGTGGATTACTACGGCAGCCAGACGCCGATTCCGAAGGTCGCCAGCGTAAGCCTGCTCGACGCCCGCACCCTCGGCGTATCGCCTTGGGAGAAAAAGATGCTCGGCGTGATCGAAAAGGCCATCCGCGAGTCCGATCTTGGCCTGAATCCTGCTTCTCACGGGGACATGGTCCGGGTGCCGATGCCCATTCTCACCGAGGAGCGCCGCCGCGATTTGATCAAGGTCATCAAGCACGAGGGCGAAAATGCCAAGGTTGCCGTGCGCAACTCGCGCCGCGACGCCAATCATGCGCTCAAGGAATTGCTGAAAGGCAAGGCTGTGTCGGAAGATGAGGAACGGCGCGCGCAAGACGAGATCCAAAAGCTCACCGACAAGCACATCGCAGATATCGACAAGATGATCGCGGCAAAAGAGGCAGAGTTGATGGCGGTCTGATCGAACACCAGAGAAGATCCACACATGAAACCCTTCGCCAGCTCAACGCGCGAGGTCCCGCCCTCCAACAACATCCCCAGGCATATCGCCGTCATCATGGATGGCAACGGGCGCTGGGCCAAAAAGCGCTATCTGCCTCGCGTCGCCGGTCACAAGCAAGGGGTCGAGACGGTGCGCCAGGTCACGCGTGCGTGCACCGATCGCGGCATCGAATACCTGACCCTGTTCGCCTTCAGCTCGGAGAACTGGCGCCGACCCGCCGAAGAAGTTTCGACGCTGAAGCAGCTGTTCATGGCTGCCCTGGAGCAGGAAGCCGAGCGGCTGCACCAGAACAAGGTGCGCCTGAAGATCATCGGCGATATCGCGCCCTTCGGGGCGCGCGTGGTCGAACTCGCGCACCGCGCCCAAGAGCTCACTTCGCGCAATGCGGGACTCACTCTCACCATTGCCGCCAACTATGGCGGCCGCTGGGATCTGTTGCAGGCTTTGCTGAAGCTGGTGCGCAGCGGCCCGCTGCCGACCGAGGGATACACCGAGGAGCAACTCGCTCCGCATCTCGCGCTCAATTACGCGCCCGAACCGGATCTGTTCATTCGCACCGGTGGCGAGCAGCGCATCAGCAATTTCCTGCTTTGGCAGCTTGCTTATACCGAGCTGTACTTCACCCCGACGCTGTGGCCGGATTTCGACGCCAGGCAGCTCGATGCGGCGATCGCGTGGTATCAGCAGCGCGAGCGCCGCTTCGGGCAGACCAGCGAGCAGCTCGAAAAAACCAAGCGCGAAAGCGGCGGTCGGCGGAGGATCGCGTAGGGCCCCCTGCCGTGCAGGCGGCAGCGCGCGGGCACTCATGCTCAAAACCCGCGTGATGACGGCGGCTGTCCTGCTCGCGGTATTCCTCTCGGGGTTGTTCCTGCTGCCCAAGAACGGTTGGATCGCATTTTGCGCCGTGCTGCTCGGCGTCGCGGCCTGGGAATGGGGAGCCTTGGCGGCCCTCGCTGCATTCATCCGCACCCTTTACGCGGCGCTCGTGGTCGGGCTCTTCGTGCTGCCCGAGGTTGTGGCGGATTCTTGGGCACGCGGCCCGTACGCGCCGGCCTGGATCTACTATGCGGCCGCATCGTTCTGGCTCGTCCTCGTCCCGGTGTGGATTTGGCGGCAACCTCGCCTCGGCAGCCGGGCCTTGCTTCTCGCAGCCGGCGCCACGGCGCTCGTGCCCGCCGCCGCCGCGCTTGTGGATCTGCGCGGCGTTCATCCCTCTTTGCTGCTCGCCGTGCTGGGTACGGTCTGGATCTCCGACACGGCTGCGTATTTCATCGGCCGGCGCTTTGGCAGACACAAACTCGCCCCGTCAATCAGTCCCGGGAAGACCTGGGAGGGCGTCGCCGGAGCGCTGGCGGCAGTCGGGCTCTACGCGTTGGCGTGGGCGTACCTGGGAAGCGTGCTCGCCTGGATTGGCCCGATGAAAGTGGCGCCCGCGTGGGTCCTCCCGGTTCTGCTCGGACTCGCCGTCGCGGGGATAATTGGCGATCTGTTCGAATCTCTGATAAAACGCCAGGCAGGGGTCAAGGACAGCGGCACGCTTCTACCCGGCCACGGGGGAATACTCGACCGCATCGATGCACCCTTGGCAATGCTCCCCCTGGCAGTGCTTGCGTTCATGAGATGACCACGATTCAAAACATCGCGATACTCGGAGCGACGGGTTCGATCGGAGCGAGCACTCTGGATGTGATCGTGCGGCATCCGTCGCGCTTCCGTGTGGCGGCGTTGACCGCTCACCGGCAAGTCGATGAGCTGGCCGACCTATGCAAGCGACACCGGCCCGACTACGCCTGCGTGGCGGATGCCTCACTCGTGCCGCGGCTGCACGAGCGCCTCGCTGGAGCCGGTTTGGGTTGCAAGATACTCGCAGGGGAAGCAGGACTCGTCGAAGTGGCTTCGTTGCCCGAAGTCGACTGCGTCATGGCCGCTATCGTTGGAGCGGCGGGGCTTCGCGCCACGCTTGCCGCCGCGAGGACGGGCAAGAAACTGCTGCTCGCGAACAAGGAAGCGCTCGTGGTTGCGGGTCCAGTGTTCATGGAAAGGGTACGTTCGAGCGGCGCGATACTGCTGCCCATAGACAGCGAGCACAACGCAATTTTCCAGTGCCTTCCGCATTTCGCGGCCGGGGAGTCCGTCGCAAAAGGGATCCGCAGGATCCTTCTCACCGGATCGGGCGGACCCTTCAGGGCGCGTTCGCGTGCGGAGCTGCAGCGCGTGACCCCGGACGAGGCGTGTGCGCATCCGAACTGGGTCATGGGGCGCAAGATCTCGGTGGATTCGGCGACCATGATGAACAAGGGATTGGAGATCATCGAAGCGCGGTGGCTCTTCGGTGCAAGCCCCGAGCAGATCCAGGTCGTCGTCCATCCGCAGAGCGTGGTGCATTCGATGGTCGAGTACGCCGACGGTTCCGTGATCGCCCAGCTCGGGCACCCGGACATGCGCACGCCGATCGCCCAGGCGCTCGCCTATCCCGAGCGTATCGACGCCGGAGTGTCGTCGCTCGACTTCTTCCGCATTGGGGCCTTGAGCTTCGAGCAGCCCGATTTCGAGCGCTTTCCCGCCCTGAACCTCGCTTATGCCGCGCTCAGAAGTGGAGGGGCCGCACCGGCCACACTCAACGCGGCCAACGAGGTTGCGGTAGCCGCGTTTCTCGAAGGCCGGTTGCCGTTCTTGCTGATCACCGCGGTCATCGAGGAGACGCTCGCCGGTCTTCCTGCGAGTCCCCTCGCCACGCTCGAGGATGTCCTCGCCGCCGATGCGAGGGCCCGGGTACGGGCGAACCAGATCGTGACGCGACTGAAAGCCCACGCCGCATGAATCTCGCCGTCACCCTCCTGGCCTTCATCGTCGCTTTGGGCGTGCTGATCGTTTTTCACGAGTTCGGCCACTATCTGATCGCGCGCTTTTTCGGAGTGAAGGTACTGCGTTTCTCGATCGGGTTCGGCAAGTCGCTGTGGCGGGTTCGAAGCGGCCGGGACCGGACCGAGTGGGTGATCGCGGCGCTGCCGCTCGGCGGCTACGTCAAAATGCTCGACGAACACGAGGGGCCGGTCGCGCCCGAAGAGCTGCACCGGGCGTTCAATCGCCAGAGCGTCTGGCGGCGCATCGCGATCGTGGCTGGGGGCCCGGCGGCGAATTTTCTGCTCGCCATCGTGTTCTACTGGGCCCTTTTCGTAGGTGGCGTGCAGGAGGCGAAGCCCGTCGTCGGCACCCCGGATCCCGGAACCGTCGCGGAGGCGAGCGGCCTGAAGCGGGGCGAGACGATCCTGAAAATAAACGACGAGCCGATGGCCAGCTGGCAGCAGGTGCGCTGGCGCTTGCTGCAGCTCGCGGTGGAAAAACAACCGGCGCGACTCGAAGTGATCGACCCCAAACAGCGGCTCACCTGGCGTACCCTGGATCTGTCGAATTTCGACCTCGAAGGCTTCGACAGCGATCCCCTCGCGCGTTTGGGGTTGAGGCTCGACCGGCCGGATGTTGCGCCGATCATCGGCAAGGTCGTCCCGGGGAGCGTAGCCGAGGCGGCGGGATTGCGCCCGGAAGACCGAGTCGTCTCGATCGACGGCGGCGAGATTCGGGTCTGGGAAGAGGTGGTAAGGGCGGTGCGGCGTCGGCCCGGCGAAATCGTTCGGCTCGGCATCGTCCGCGGCGGCAGCCAAATTGAAGTCCAGCT
>VBCJ01000300.1 GCA_005884335.1 Betaproteobacteria bacterium
CGCCCGAGGAGATCGACGCGTTCCTGAAAAGCGAGCGCGCGTTCTGGAGCCGTGTCGTGCGCGAGCTGAAGATCGAGCCGGAGTAGCGCCTGAGCGGCGCGGGGCTTGACGTTCCCGCAGACCGGACCGAGGATACGATTTCAAAGCACACACACAGAGGGGATCCCATGCCACACCACCGTTCCACGATGTATGCGATGTTCGTCGCCGCGTTCGCGCTCGCGGCGAGCAGCACGGTTTCAGCGCAGCAGAAAAGCGGCAAGCACCACACGCTCGCGGCGACCCTCGAGACCGTGCAGTGGGGCTGGCTCGATCCGAACGAACCGCCCAAGCTCAAGATCAATTCCGGCGACACGGTCTCGATCGAGACGATGATGCACGCGCACGACAAGGTGAAGCCCGGGATCACGATGGACGAGATCGTCGCGCTGCGCAAGGCCAATCCCGGCGGCGGGCCGCATTCGATGACCGGGCCCATCTACGTCGAGGGCGCCGAGCCCGGCGACGTGCTGGAAGTGCGCATCCGTAAGATCGTGCCCAAGCCCTTCGCGGTGAACTTCAATCTTCCGGGCAAGGATTTTCCGACCATCGGCGCGCTCGCGCCCGAGATGCCCGACGGCTTCGTGCGCTTCATGCCGCTCGATCTGAAGAAGCGCACTGCCGAGTTCAAGCCGGGCATCACTCTCGACCTGCAGCCCTTCCCGGGTACGCTGGCCGTCGGCATCGACCCGAACGATCCCTCGCCGCGCAAGGGCGGTGTGAAGGACAACCCGATGGCGCCGGTCTCGACGCTGCGCCCGTGGAAGAACGGCTCGAACATGGACATCAACGAGCTTCAGGAAGGCTCGACCGTCTTCTTCCCGGTGTTCCTGAAAGGCGGGCTCATCTGGACCGGCGACTCGCACTGCCGCCAGGGCAACGGCGAGGTGAACCTCACCGCGCTCGAGTGCTCCTTCAAGGAAATCATGATTCAGCCGATCGTGCGCAAGGACATGAAGCTCGAGTGGCCTCGCATCGAGACGCGGACCCACTGGATCTCGGTGGGATTCGACGAAGACCTCAACAAGGCGATGGTGAACGCGGTGCGCGAAGCGGTGGATTTCCTCGCCGCCCAGAAGAGGGTGCCGCTCACGCGCTACGAGGCCTACTCGCTCGTCTCGATGGTGGGCGATTGCCGCGTGTCGCAGATCGTGGACGTGCGCAAGGGCGTGCACTGCATGATCCCGAAGTCGGTGTTCACGAAGAAGTAAGTCAAAGCGCGAGCGGCGCGCTGGCGTTCTTCTTCGTCCGGCGACGCCTCCCCGCGGGAGCCGGCCCCCCTAGCTGGATCGGTTGACGCTGAAAGCGCCGGGGCCGAGGGCGAAGAGCAGGAGCAGCCCGCCCGAGATGGCGACGTTCTTCATGAAGTGAGTCATCTGTTCCTGGCCGCCGCCGGGGTTGTGAAACACCCAGGTAACGGGAATCATCCACAGGAACAGCAGGGCCGCCGCCCAGCGCGTCTTCCACCCGGCCATGATCGCAAGCGCAGCAACGATTTCGATGATCGCCGAGGCGATGAGCAGCAGTTCGGGGAAGGGCAAGCCGGCCTTCTGCATGTACCCCAGGGTCGGGGCGTAATGCACGATCTTGTCGATTCCCGACAGGAGGAAAATCAGCGCGATCAGGATGCGGCCGGCAGGCGCGGCGAGGCTGCTCATGGGTGGGCTCCGTGGAATTGGATTTCGGCAACCATACACCAACGCAGGCGATATTTCATCATGTCGAGGAGCCGGCGCGCCCGGAATTGCGATATCGTAGCGCATCGCGCCCCGGTCCGACCGGACCACGGATTCCCTCGTGCGCGCGAGCATACAATAACGACGACGACGAGCAGTCGCCCCGGAGAAACGCCATGTCTGCATCGCCGCGAGAAATCGTGCGCAACAACGTAAAAGAGAAGCTCGCGCGGGACGAGGTGGTCGCCTCCATCACCGTGCGCCTCGCGCGCTCGATCGAGATCGCGCGGATCGCGAAGACGGCCGGCTTCGATTCGATCTACGTGGACGTCGAGCACTCGAGCCTCTCGCTCGAGACGGCGAGCCAGATCTGCATCGCGGCGCTCGAGATCGGCGTCGCACCCTTCGTGCGGGTGCCGAGCACCCGGCCCGAGCACGTCTCGCGGGCGCTCGACGGCGGCGCGCTCGGCGTGATCGCTCCGCACATCCGTTCGGCCGAAGAAGCGCGCGAGGTCGTCGCCTCGGCGAAATATCCCCCGTTCGGCGAGCGCTCCACCGGAGGCGGGCTGCCGCACCTGCACTACCGCTCGTTTCCTGCTGCGGAGGCGAACGGTGCTGATGGGCACGAACGACCTCCTCGCCGACATGGGCCTCCCGGGACAATTTGAGCACGAGCGCGTGCGCGAAGCCTACGCGCGCACGATCGCCGCCTGCCGCAAGCACGGCAAGCACGTCGGCGTGGGCGGTCTCGCCACGCGCCCGAAGCTCGCCGCCGAGTTCGTCAGGATGGGCGCGCGCTACGTGTCGACCGGCACCGACCTTGCATTTCTGCTCGCCGAGTCGACTGCGCGCGCGAAGCAGGTACACGAGATCGCGCTGCGATGAGCGAACGCGTATTCGTCGAGCATGAAGAAGCCGACGCCTTTGCGAAGGCGCTGCTCACCGCGCACGGGGTTCCGAAGAAGGACGCCGCGACCGTCGCCGCGTGCCTGGTGCGCGCCGACCTGCGCGGCGTGGACACGCACGGCCTCACGCGCCTGCCGGGCTATCTCGACCGCGTTCGCCGCGGCCTCATCAATCCCAAGCCCAAGCTTTTTCCGAAACGGGTCGCGCCCACGGCGGCGGCGCTCGATGGCCAGAACGGCTTCGGATTCGTGATCGGCACGCGCGCCATGGCCGAGGCGATATCACTGGCCCGGAAATCGGGGATCGGGATCGCCTCTGCAAGAAGGAGTACTCACTTCGGCATGGCGGCATCTTACGTGCTGCAGGCGCTCGACGCGGGATTCGTCGCGCTGGTCTTCACCAACGCCTCGCGCGCGATGGCGCCGTGGGGCGGGCGCGAGGCCCTTCTCGGGACGAGCCCGCTCGCGGCGGGCGCCCCGGGCGGAAGGCTCGCGCCTTTTGTGCTCGACATGTCGCCCGCGGTCGCCGCGCGCGGCAAGATCCGGATCGCCGAGAAGCGCGGCGAGAAGATTCCCCTCGGCTACGCGCTCGACGCGCAAGGGCGCCCGACGACCGATCCGACGGAAGCCCTGAAGGGCGTGGTGCTGCCGATCGGAGGACCGAAGGGTTCGGGCCTTTCGATGCTGATGGACATTTTCGGGGGCGTGCTCTCGGGCGCGGCCTTTGCCGGTGAAGTCACCGATCAATACAAGGTGTTCGACCGGCCGCAGAACGTGGGACACTTCTTCCTCGCGATGAGGCCGGACCTGTTCGTGTCGAAGAAAGACTACCGCGTTCGCATGGACACGCTGGTCGAGCGCGTGCGCGCCTGCCCGAAGGCCGAAGGCTTCGACGAGATCCTGCTCCCCGGAGAGCTCGAGGCGCGCGAGGAAGAGAAGCGCCGCAGGAGCGGCATCCCCTACAGCGCCGCCGAGATCGATCCGCTGCAGAACGAAGCTGCGCGCGCCGGAGTTGCGAAGCTCGAGGCTTCGGTCAAGCCGTTGGATTCCTGAGCGCCTGGCATGAAGAGGATCGCGATCGTCGCGCTGCTCGCCGTTGCAATGAGCGCGATCGCGCTCGCACAAACATTCCCCGCCAAGCCGGTGCGCATCGTCGTTGCGTTCCCGGCGGGCGGAGGCGTCGACATCGTCGCGCGGCTCCTCGCACCGAAACTCGCCGAGGCCTGGGGCCAGCAGGTGATCGTCGACAACCGCGCCGGGGCGAGCGGCGTGATCGGCACGGAATTCGCCGCGCGCTCGGCGCCGGACGGCCACACGCTCTTGATGGGAACGCTCGGCAATCTTGCGGTCAACCCGCACCTGATCGCGAAGATGCCCGTGGATCCCTTGCGCGATTTCGCGCCGGTCACGCTGGTCGTCGCGGTGCATTTCGTGCTCGTCGCGCATCCTTCGCTGGCGGCCCGCAACGTCGCCGAGCTGATCGCGCTCGCAAAATCGCGCCCCGGCCAGATCAATTATTCGTCCTCGGGGCCGGGCGGCGCGCCACACCTTGCGGGCGAGCTCTTCAAGAGCATGGCGAAGGTGAACCTCGTTCATGTCCCCTACAAAGGCAGCGCGCCCAGCTTCCAGGACCTGCTCGGAGGGCAGGTGTCGCTCACTTTCGACAGCCTGGTGCAGGCGCTGCCTTATGTGCGCGACAAACGGCTGAATGCGCTCGCGGTGCTCGGCGCCGCGCGCTCGCCGCTTCTGCCCGAAGTGCCGACCGTCGCCGAATCGCTTCCCGGTTACGAGCTGACCAACTGGTTCGGCCTCGTCGCGCCGGCAGCGGTGCCCCGCGCGATCGTCGGGAAGATCCACGCAGACGTCGTCAAGGTGCTGCAGGACGCCGGCGTGTCGGAAAGACTTTCCACGATGGGTGCGACCGCGGTCGGCAACACTCCCGAGCAGTTCGGGAGGGCGATGCGCGCCGATTCCGAGAAATGGGGTAGGCTGATCCGGGAAGCCAACATCCGGGCGGAGTGAAGGATTCGATGAAGGTCGACGGCTACGAGATCGACGTCCTGATCCAGGGCTTCCCCGGAAGGATGGTCTGCCACGGGGGCCTGGGCTGGAGCACTGTTGCTCTCATCCGCGGGAACGGGCACGTCGCCCTGGTGGACGTCGGCAGCTTCAATATGCGAAAGGGCCTCATCGAGCAGCTCGCGAAGCGCGGCCTGGAACCCGCCGACGTGACCGAGGTCATCCTCACGCATTCGCATTACGATCACTCGCTCAACTGGATCCTGTTCCGCCAGGCGCGAATCATCATCGGCGCAAGAGAGCTCGCCTGGTCGATGACCGAGCCATGGGGCGAGACGCCGGTGCCCGAGCTCTACATGCGCGAGCTGGAGAGCTGGCCCTCCCTGCAACCCGTCGCGGCCGAGCAGGAATGCATGCCGGGACTCAAGGCGCACGCTGCGCCCGGGCACACTCCGGGGCATCTCGTCTTCGTGCTTGAGGGAAAGGAGCACGACGCGATCTTCACGGGCGACGCCGCAAAGAACCGCGCGGAGCTGCTCTCGCGCAAGGCCGAAGCCACCTACGACGCTGCGCTCAGCGCGGCGTCGATCGAGAGGATCTGGCAACTGTGGCGAAAACGGCGGGGAAGCGTCCTCGTCCCCGGCCACGACCTGCCGATGACCCAGCACGACGGGCGCATCGAATACATCGGCCGCCGCGAAGCGGCGCTCAAGGCGTGGTTCGGCGAGGACATCGAGACGACGACGCTGATCGAGCTGGGCCTGCGCTGAACCGGAATCGAGCCCGATCAACTAAGCGCGCAGCACGGAGGAGAGATGCCACAGACGCTCAGATCCGCAACGTGCGGCCTGTTTTTCGCGCTCTTTCCCGCTGCACCGTATACGACGAGCGCAGCCGCTCAGGCGTACCCGAGCAAACCGGTGCGGATGATCATCCCGTTTCCGCCCGGCGGCAGCAACGACGTCGTCGGGCGCATGATCGCCTTCCAGCTTTCCGAGCGGCTCGGCAAGCAAGTGGTCGTCGACAACCAAGGCGGCGCCGGAGGGATTATCGGCACAGAGGCCGTTGCGAGAGCCCCTGCTGACGGATACATACTGCTCCTCATCTCGGTCGCCCACGCGTTCGGCGCCTCGATGTACAAGCTGCCCTACGATCCGATCGGCGCCTTTGCCCCGGTCGCGCTGCTCGGCACCGGGCCCGTGGTGCTCGCCGTCACGGCGAACCTGCCGGTCAATTCGGTGAAGGATCTCCTCGCGCTCGCGAGGGAAAAGCCCGGGCAGCTGAATTACGCCTCGGCCGGCGTCGGCAGCTTTCAGCATCTGGCGAGCTCGCTGTTCAAACTGCAATCGGGCCTGGATATCGTGCACATTCCGTTCAAGGGCGGCGGGCCCGCGATGATGGACGTGATCGCGGGCAACACCCAGATCGCGATCGGCTCGCTCATCCAGACGCTTCCCCACATCCGTTCGGGACGCTTGAAGCCGCTGGGCGTGGGCAGCGCGAAGCGCGTCGCCGCCCTGCCCGACCTGCCGACGATCTCGGAGGCGGGCGTTCCCGGCTACGAGGCGACCAACTGGTGGGGCATCGTCGCGCCGGCCGGAACGCCGCGGCCGGTCATCGAGCGGCTGCACAGGGAGCTCTCGGTGATCCTCGCCTCGGCTGAAACGAAGAAGCGCTTCGAGACCGAGGGCGGAGAAGCCGCGCAGATGAGCCCGGAGGAGTTCGGCCGCTTCATCGCCTCCGAGACGGTGAAATGGGCGAAGGTCGTGAAGGAAGCCGGCATCAAGCCGGAGTAGGAATCATCGCCGCCCTCGCCCGGTTGCTCGCCGGCTGCTGCGCGGCGATCGCCTGCTCGCTCGGGCCGGCAGCAGCCCAGGAGCCGGCGACTGAACAGAAAACTCCGCTCCCCGCGGAGTCGTCGCCGTCTTCCGCCGAAAAAATCCCGTCGTTCGCCGAGCTCGAGGCGGCCGGAGCGGTCATCGGCGAGGTGCGGATCGACAACCGCAACATCTTCGACCTCGAGGACGAGAAGGAAAACGGCATCCTCTACCGCGCCGCCAACGCGTTGCACATCCAAACGCGCGCCGCGGTCATCGGGCGCCAGTTGCTGTTCAAGCCCGGCGAGCGCGTCTCGGCCCGTCTCATCGAAGAGACGGAGCGCCTGATGCGCTCGAACCGGATTTTTTACGATGTAAGCATCGTGCCTGTCGGCTACCGCGACGGCGTGGTCGATATCGAAGTCAGGACGCGCGATACCTGGACGCTGGAGCCCGGCGCGAGCGCGAGCCGCGCGGGGGGCGTCAACAAGACCAGTTCCACGCTGCAGGACACCAACGCCCTCGGCACCGGCGTCCTCATCGGTGCCAGCCGCTCCACCGATGCCGATCGCAGCG
>VBCJ01000301.1 GCA_005884335.1 Betaproteobacteria bacterium
CCAGTTTCGCCACAGGCAGGACAAGGCGGAAACATTCGGAGGCTGGTCAGCGGGCCTGGTGAATCACTGGACACACCGCTATTCCGTTGGCTTCAGCTACCTGAAGGACACCTACAAGGACGAACCGGGCCTTACCGCTCCCGTGCCATTTCCTCTGGATCAGACGCTCGCCGCTCCCTTTTTCCGCTACGAGCTCGTGCACGACAACTACGAGAAGGTCAAGAACCGCGACCTGATCGAGCGTCCG
>VBCJ01000302.1 GCA_005884335.1 Betaproteobacteria bacterium
CGGCTTCCCGATGAAGCTGCGCATGCCGACCAAGCTCGGCTTCAAGAACCCGAAGCACATCATGTCGATGTTCGTCAGCAATGAATATCCCGGCGGCTACTGGGAGGACCAGGGCTACAACTGGTTCAGCGGCAGCTGATGAAACCCCTTGAAGCCATCGCGCTGGCGGCGATCCTTGCGGCAGGCACCGGCGCCTGGGCCGCGGACGCGCCCGGAAAGCCCATGAAGATGGACGAGCCCATGCACGGCGAGATGAAGAAAAAGGGCATGAAGAAGGGCGACGTGAAGAAAGCCGCCGAGAAGAAAGGGCGAGGGATGAAGCCGATGGCCGAAAAGGAGTCGGCCGGAGCGGCAAAGAAGTAGGCGAGTCGCTAGCGCGGGTCGAGGGTCATGAAGAGGTTGTTCAGCGACTCGGCGAGCGTCGGGTGCGCGAAGATCGCTTCCTTGATCGCTGGGTAGGGAAGCTTCCCCATCATCGCGATCTGCAGCATCGACATGATCTCCCCGCCTTCCACGCCGAGTATGGTGCAACCGAGGATCTCCTGCGTTTTTGCGTCAACGATCGCCTTCATGAAACCGCGCGTCTCGCTCATCTCGAGCGCCCGGGCTACGCCCGTCATCGGCAGTTTCGCCACGCGGTAGTCGATGCCGCGTTTCTGCG
>VBCJ01000303.1:0-1044 GCA_005884335.1 Betaproteobacteria bacterium
ATGATGACCGTGTCGAACTGAGCAGTGCTCATGACGCCTCCTTTGGGGTGGATCGCATGAATGCAGTTTCCGGGTCAGTATAATCGCCGCATGCCGCGCATCGCCGTGGTCGTTTTCGCCGCCGTCCTTGCCGCCGCGCCCGCGTGCGCGCAGGATGCGATACGGCTCGTCGAGCAGGCCAAGAAACGCTGGGCCGAGAGCCCGCACGGCCCGATGCTCGAGCGCATTCTTCCTCCTACGTTCGAGCTGCACCAGCTCCCCGAGCGCGGCTCCCGCGGCGCGCGTCTCGTCATCCGGTACTGCGTTCAGTGCCACAACCTTCCCAATCCGGCGATGCATCACGCGGCGAAATGGCCGGCGATATTCGAGCGCATGGTGGTACGTATGCGCGGCAAGGGCAACCTGGGCGAGCTGATGCAGGACATGATGGCGGGCGTAGAGGCGCCGAGCGTGGACGAGGCAGGCGTACTGCTCGCCTATCTGCAGAAATACAGCCAGCGACCGCTCGACCCTAACAAGTACCCCGCTGTGAATCTCCCCGAAGGCCAGTCCTTCAAGCTCGCCTGCCAGCAATGCCACGTGCTTCCCGACCCGCAACGCCACAAGGCGTCCGAATGGCCGGCGGTCGTGGCGCGCATGGAGAAGAACATGGAGTGGATGAACCGCGTGGTCGGCAACCAACCCGATCCGCGCGAGATTCAGCTCAAGGTCGAGGAAATCAACGCCTTCCTCGTCAAGTACGCGAGAAAGGGGTAGCGTTTGAACTCAGTGAAAAATCAGCTCGCGGTGTTGTTGGGCGGCAGTCTTCCTGGACCGCGCTCGCGCTTCATCTTGTGCTATCGCGCAGCCTCGAATAGTTCCACAAGATTGCCATCCGGATCCTGTAGCAAGATCTGCTTGCCGCCAGGCCCTACGACAACGTCGTTGCGGAACCGTAGGCCGGCCTGCTTCATTTCCGCCACGCGTGACACAAGATCCTCCACCTCGACGACGAAGCGATTCCATCCGCCAGGCTCGGGACGTCGTCCGTCAGGCATGGGTCGA
>VBCJ01000303.1:1109-9187 GCA_005884335.1 Betaproteobacteria bacterium
GGAGCGTACTGGAGCCGCTCCTTCGGCGAATACAACAGTGTTCACGCCCCAAGATTGTCGTGCGCGGCGACTCCATTCTCTTTCAGCCTTCGCATAATGCCGCCCAACGCATAGTGGACCGCGTAAATGCCGTGTAATTAGGCACCGCTTCGTGTCCGACTGTAATCTGTTTCCAGAAATCAAGTGTTTAGTCTCGTCGGGGACTCGGTCGCGTACGCGGGCGTATAAGATTCTAGGCTGAGAAGGGAGGAATCGGCGATGGTCGAAAAACGCTTCCCTATGAAAACCGTTCTCCGTAGGAGAAAGTCCTTCCCTTACGAAGGCACCGCCATTCCGCGCTTGACCGCCGGTCTCGCGCCGATCGTATCGAACCAGCGCTTCACGTTCGGATAGACATTCAAGTCCGTCTTGTGCCACTCGTAGCGCGCGACCCAGGGATAGGTTGCGATATCGGCGATCGAGTATTCCCCGGCAAGGCATTCGGCTTCGCCCAGGCGCCGGTCGAGCACGCCGTAGAGCCTGTCTTTCTCCTTCGTGTAGCGCTCGATCGCGTAGGGGACGGGTTCCTTGGTGGCGCGCAGGAAATGGTGCACTTGGCCGAATATCGGCCCGATGTGGCCCATCTGGAACATCAACCATTGCAGCGCCACGTATTTGCCTCGGTCCGACTTCGGCAGGAATTTGCCGGTCTTCGCCGACAGATAGATCAGGATCGCGCCCGATTCCATCATTGCGATCGGCTTTCCGTCGCGGCCTTCGGGGTCGACGATCGAGGGAATCTTGCCGTTGGGATTGATCGCAAGGTAATCCGGAGCGACTTGCTCGCCCGCTCCGATGTTGATCTTGTGGAGCTTGTAGGGAAGGCCGCATTCCTCCAGCATCACGGAAACCTTGCGGCCGTTGGGCGTGCTCCAGGTGTAAAGCTCGATCATCGTTTCCTCGACGAGTCTGGAAGCCGCGCAGTTTATCCTGAAGCCCGGTAAAGTAAAGCCATGCTGAAATGGCTGCTGGCGGTCGCGATCGCCCTAGTCGTGCTCACGGTGCTTTCCCCATGGCTGTCGAGGTACGGCCTCGGCCGGCTGCCGGGCGACCTCACGGTGCGCTACAGAGGGCGGCTCTATTACCTTCCCTTCGCCACCACGATCGTGCTTTCGCTCGCCCTGACCCTGCTGGCACGGCTCCTCTGAAGCGGCTCCGCCGCCCTCGCGGCGAGGCGCTTCTCGAGCACGGCGAGTTTCTTGCGCATCGCAGCGCCCGCGAACATCTGCGGGTTGGAGGGCGTATAGCCTTCCGCCCTCTCCCGGTCGTCTACCGCTTCTTTCGCAGCCTCGAACGCCTCGACGAAGGAAAACGTCTCGCGCAGGGCTTCATCGTAGAGCGCCTGGCTGAACCAGGTGTAGTCGCTGTCGTAATCGCAGCCGAAGGAGGAGTGAAACGCGTCGGCGGCGGTGATGATGAGGGTGTTGTCGTCCTTGAGCGGCTCGATGAAGCCCCCGGAGAAACAGGCCGAGATCACGATCACCTTCCACTTGATGCCGCTGTCGGCGAGCATGCGCGCGAGCGCGCTCGGGGTGAGCTGCGCGAGCTCCAGCGGCGGGAGATCCAGCACGAGCCTGTAATCATTGCTCCCGTGGGTGGCGATGTGCAGGAGCACGACGTCCTCGTCGGTATTGATCGCGTTGCCGAGATGCGCAAGCGTTGCGCGCAGATTGCTCGCCGTGGCGATGGGATAATCTTTCAGCGTCGCGGGATTGTTGATGAGCGCGATCGACCTGCCCGCGGCGTCGAAACGCTCCTCGAGCAGCTCCTTGACCGAGACGAGCTCGGAGTAAAAAGTACCCTGCCGACTGTCGCCTGCGACTCCGACGAAATACAGATCCACGACGCCGGGCCGCTCGGGACTGAGCGCGGCAAGCTGCTCATCGAGCAGGAATCCCTGTCGGTGGAACACTTCCTCCTGCGTCAACCGCGGACGCGCGGCTTCGGCGCGGTCATCCTGGGCCGCGACCCAAAGCTCGGTGCGCGGGAAAACCGTGACGAGGATCGCAAGGAGCCCCGCGAACAGGCCGAACGCGAGCACCGAGGGACGACCGCGCCAGCCCGTGAGAACGTACAGGGCGCGCGGGAGCACGACGAAGCCCCAGGCGACGAACGCCCAGTACACAGCCCCCGCGTCGAGTTCGATCGCTTCCAAGCGCGTCGCCGCCTGGACCGCGACTCCCACGACTTCGAAGACGGGGTCCGTCGCGACGAGCACCACCGCAAACGCCACTGCGAGCTGCGCTTCCCGAAACAGTCTCGCGGCAAGAAGGCAGGCCCCGAGCACGAGCGGGATCTCCGCGAGCGCCACGGTGAGCGCCCCGAATTCGACGGTGCCCGGGAAACCCGCGCGCAGCATGCCGCCGGCGAGCCAGAACGCCAGGCTCGCGAACACCAGCGCGACGTACTGTCCGATCGAGATGCGGAAGTCGAGCGCGCGCACCGGCAGGAAAAGCGCAAGGCGCGTGCCGGCGAGGAGATTCTGCTTGAGACCGTCCCACAGCATGGCGGTTTCGGATCGAGGTTCCATCTCAGTCGAGCGCCTCGATCGCGGCGATCCGCGCGCGGCGCAGCTTCGCGGCGATACCGGATTTCGCGCTTTGCGCGGCGATTTTCGCAGCATCGACGCCAGCGACCGCGCCCAGCGCCCGCCGCAGGACCACGCGCGGCATGTAGGGTATTTCCGTCCAGCCGCGCTCGCCCCGCTCGACGCACGCGAGGAGTGCGAGCAGCTCATCGAAGCGCTCGGGCCGGCGCAGGGCGTCGCAATGCTCGAGCAGCGCGAGCAGATCCGGTGCACCCAGCGTGGGAGCGCGCTTTATCGTCTCGCCGTGCCGCCGGGCGAGCAGGGCGAGATCGCGGCAATCGCCGGGCGCTTTGAAACGCTCGTTCAGCGCGCGCGTCGCCTGGGCGGTGGGCGCGCCGAAAGCGACCAGAGCGAAACGCGGCGCGAGGCCAAGCCGCTCGGCGGCGGCGCACTCGAGCGCGCGGACAAGAACGCGGGCGGAGTCGTTCGCCGGCCGGCCGTGCTCGAAAGCGAGCTTCAATTCGGGCAGTAGCTTCTCGAGGAGCCCCGCTTCGGCAAGCACCGGGAACATGAAAGCCGCATTGCTCTGCATCAGTCCCTTGGAAAATTCCTGCCATACGCGCTCGGGCACGAGGGCGTCCGCCTCGCCGTTTGCGACCATGGAGCGCATCAACGCCATGGTTTCCGGCGCGACCGCAAAACCGAACCGCGCCGCAAAGCGCGCCACCCGCAGGATCCGCACCGGGTCCTCGACGAAGGCGGGGCTCACGTGCCGGAGCAGCCCGCGTTCGAGATCGGCCGCGCCGCCGAAGGGATCGATGAGCTGCCCGGCTTCGTCGCGGGCGATCGCGTTGATGGTCAGATCGCGCCGCGCGAGGTCCTGCTCGAGCGTGACGTCGGGCGCGGCGTAAATCTGGAAGCCCTTGTAGCCGCGCGCGACTTTGCGCTCGGTGCGCGCGAGCGCGTGCTCCTCGTGGGTTCGCGGATGCAGGAACACCGGGAAATCCTTGCCCACCGGCTTGTAGCCGAGGCGCACCATTTCCTCCGGCGTGCTCCCGACCACGACGTGGTCGCGGTCCGCCACCGGGAGGCCGAGGAGATCGTCGCGCACCGCTCCGCCGACGGTGTAAATCTTCACCGGGACCTGGCTTTCAGGGCGCCATCTCGAACTGCGGCAGCGTCTCGGCCTCGGCTCTTGCGGCCGAGCGCCATTCCTGCATCGGTGGCAAGGCGAGCATTGCGTCGCAGTAGGCGCGCGCCGCCTGCGCGAGCGGCACCGAGTAGCCGGTGAAGCGCCACACGACCGGCGCGTACATGGCATCGGCTGCGGAAAAACGGCCGAAAAGGAACGGCCCGTCCGCCCCGTGGCCCTCGCGGCAGCTTTGCCAGAGCGATTGGATGCGTTCGATTTCCTCGTCGACCTCCGCGGGCCAGGTGCGCGGCGCGAAAACCCTGCGCACGTTCATCGACAGGTTCTGGCGCAGCGCGGGAAAGCCCGAGTGCATCTCGGCGCAGACGGACCGCGCGGTAGCCCGCGCGACCGAGTCGGCAGGCCAGCCCCGGGTGCCCGGATGTGCTTCCGCGAGATATTCGAGGATCGCAAGCGAGTCCCAAACGCGCGTCTCCCCCTCGATCAGCACCGGCACCTTCCCGGATGGCGAGTACCTCAGCAGCCGCTGCTTGGAGCTCGCCTGGTACAAGGGAACGCGAACTTCTTCGAAGGCGATTCCGTTCTGCTTCATGAACAACCACGGGCGCAGCGACCAGGAGGAGTAGTTCCTGTTGCCGATGACCAGGATCCGGGCCGCCATGATCAGGGAGGATGCCTAGCGGCCGAGAAAGGGAAAGCGCTGTTGCAAACGCTGTCCACTTTCATCGAATTGTAGTTGTCACGCGACATGAGCTTCTTGCCCGGCTTCCACTCCATCGCCCAGGCGCTCAGGAAAGACAGGCGCTCGGAAAGGCCGATGACGGGCCGCGCGTGGCCGCTCGCGCTTCCGGCGTACTTCACGAGCTCGCGCAAGGTATAAACGCGCGGCCCGCACAGATCATAGCGTTTGCCGATGCTGTCGCGATCGGCGAGGCTCGCCCTGAAACAGCGCGCCACGTCTTCGACGTAGACAGGCTGGAAACGCGACTGTGGGCTGGGAAGGAGAATGAGGGGCAGCCAGCGCTGGAGCTTGGCGAAGGTGTTGAGAAACTGATCCTCGGGCCCGAATACCACCGAAGGCCGGAACACCGTCACCGCCTGCTCGTTCTGCGCTGCGAGCACCCAGGCTTCGCCTTCGCCCTTGGAACGCAGGTATTGGCTGGGGCCTTCCGCATGGGCATGCAGCGCACTCATGTGCAGCAGCCGCGCCACGCGCCTCTTAGTGCACGCCTCGACGATTTTTTTTGGAAGCTCGACATGGGCGCGCGCGAATTCAGGACCGTAGGGATGGCCCGAGCGCCCGTGCAATATGCCGACGAGATTCACTACCGCGTCGCAGCCGGCAGTGAGCTTCGCGAGGGTGTCCGGGTCGTGCACGTCGGCCTCGACCACGTCGACGGTCGGCAGGAGAATCAGGTGCTTGGCGCGTTCGCGCCGGCGCGTGGGCACGATCACCGAGTGCTCGTCTTCGACGAGCTGGCGCACGAGATGCCGGCCGACAAAGCCGCTGCCGCCGATGACCAGAATGCGGCTCATGAGACCCTTGGGATACGAACTGGCTAGTTTAACCGCAGCGCGTGAGCAAGGGAATTCAGCGGGCGTGTCCAGGCCCGAGATAGACGCGCCCGCGAAGACCTGCCTGCCGCCTATTCGAGCACGGATCCGTTCTGCACTGACTTGACGTCCTCGGCCGACCGGCGAGGAAGGACCACGCCCAGGCGCGTCTTCAGCGGCGTGGGCTCGGTTCCGAGGACGGCGGCGTAATAGACGGTGTTCGCCATCACCTTCTTGACGTAGTCGCGCGTCTCGCCGAAAGGAATGGTCTCGACGAAGACCGCGCCCTCGACCGGAGCCGTGCCGCGCCACAGGCGCGCGCGCGAAGGCCCGGCGTTGTACGCGGCCGCAGCGAGAACGGGGCTGCCGTCGAACTGATTGAGGACGTGCTTGAGGTAATACGTGCCGAGCGTCGCATTGAGATCCGGCTCGTGCAGCCGCGCCCAGGAGAAGTTCTTCATGCGCATTCTCTGCGCCACCCACTTCGCCGTCGGACGCATCACCTGCATGAGGCCGGTCGCGCCCGCTGAGGATTTCGCGCCGGTGATGAAACGGCTTTCCTGGCGCACCACACCCAGCACCCAAGGCTCCTCGAGATCGCGCGAGCGCGCTTTTTCGGCGAGCACTTCGCGATAAGGCGCAAGGTAGCGGACCGAGAAGTTGTGGGCGAAGACCGTCCTGTCCGCGGTGCCGATGGCCCGGTCCCAGGCTTCGTTGCGCCGCGCGAGCTCCGCCGCCGCGAGCAGTTTCCGGTCGTCCATGCCGCGGATGGTCCAGAGCCACTCCTTCGTCGCCTCGGTCCGCATGTCCAGGCGATACAGCGCGAGCGCCCGCGCGAGGCCGGGGATCGCTGCGACCTCAGCGATTTCGCTTTCAGTGGAAAGAGGAGCCCGGGCCGGAATCCGCAAGCTCACGCCGAGCTCTTCGGCGGCAAGGCGCCCGTAGAAACTGTGCTCTCCTGCGATGCGCTCGAAATAGCCTTCGGCTTCCAGAGGGCTGCCGAGCTCGCGCTCGGCCCGACCGTACCAGTAGATCCAGGCCGGATCGTTCTTCGCGAGCGGGGACATCCGGTCGATCGAGCTTCTGACCTCGGCCCACCGGTCTGCCCTCATCGCGATTCGCGCGCGCCAGGCGAGCTGCTCGTCGGTGAGCGATCCCGCATCGCCGAACCAGTCGAGCGCTTCAGGCACGTGGCGGAGCGCGCCGTTCATGGCCAGCATCAGCCAGACGTATGTGCGGTCCTCGACGGGGAAGGCATCGCTCAAGCCGCCGCCCCAGAGTCCCGCGGCAGTCCGCGGGTCCGCGTCGGCGGCCAAGGTGAGGGCGGCGATGACCAGTTCTCGATCGGTCACCCTGGCCAGATCGACCTGTGGATTCCTGAAAAACTTGACCGGCGCGCGGATGACGGCGCCGAGCCGCTTCGCGTCGATGGCCTCGCCGCGCGGCAGAAATTCCATGGAGCGCTTGGCCGCACCCATGAGCCCGGCGCCGGTCAGCACGCGAAACCGCTCCCATGCTTCGCGCGAGCCGAGTTGGCCGGCCTTGTGGATCACCCGGGCCAGAGCGAGGCAGCCTTCCGGAAGCTCGCGCGGCGCGTTCCAGAAGGGCTTGAAATCGCCCAGCACCGAAGCGTCCTCGCGCTTCCAGCGCGCGAGCAGCATGTAGCACGTCACCTCGGGGTCGTCGCCGGAGAGCGCCGGATACTCCGCCTGGAACAATTCCCATCGTCCGCTCTTGCCGAGCACCTTGAGCCAGTCGGCGCGCAGCTGCTCGGCGAGCGCAGTGCCCGCGTATCGGGAAAGGAAGTCGCGAACGTCCCCGGCCGATGCGCCGGGAAGCCTGAAGAAGAGCTGCCAGTACTCGACATAAGGCTCGAGCACATGGCCTTTGAGCTTGGGCGCGAGCGCTGCGAGCGCGGTCCGGTGATTCGCTTCGAACGCATCGCGGGCGGCAAGCAATTCCGCGTCCTGCGGATCGAGCTTCACCGCGTAGCCGGGCGCGGCCGCGGCGAGGGCGACGGCCAAGCAAACCAGACGGAGCAGGGCTCGTATCAAAATTTACTCCTTTGATAGAATACTACAGGCATTTTCCGTGCCAGATGAACGGCCCGCACATGACTTCCTCCCACCTTTCCGCCTGGCGCAAGAACGAGCGCACACGGCTTTTGGGGGAGCGCGAAGCGCTTGCCCCAGAGGCGCTCGCCGAGTTGCGCTCACGGATCGACCACCACCTTGAACGTGCGTTCCCGGATCTGGTGCACGGGGCTGTCGCATTTTGTTGGCCGCACAGGAACGAATACGACGCGCGTCATCTGGCTGCGGCCTTGCGGCGACGCGGGGCGAGGACCGCGCTGCCGGTCGTCGTGGCCCCCAAGGCCCCGCTCGTTTTTCGCGAATGGAAACCCGGGGTGCAGCTGGCCGAAGGGCCGCTCGGCATCCCGTACCCGGTCGGCTCGCCCGAGGTCAGCCCGGATCATGTGCTCCTGCCGATGGTGGGATGGGACGGGGACGGATACCGTTTGGGGTATGGCGGCGCTTTTTTTGACCGCACCTTGGCGGCGCTCGCCAAGCGGCCGCGCGTCATCGGGATCGCCTACGAGCAGGCTTTCCTGAAGACCCTATACCCGCAGCCGCACGACATTCCCATGGATTTCGTCGCCACCGAACGCGGCGTGTACCGCCGCGAGCCGGAGGGGCTCAAGTTCCTGGACAACCCGCAGGCTTTCTCCTCGCCGCCCTGCTACGCGGGAGACATCGCGCCTGGATACTTCGGAGAGGAGCCGAAGCCTTAGCTCAGCCGAGAAACAGC
>VBCJ01000124.1:0-6637 GCA_005884335.1 Betaproteobacteria bacterium
TCGAAGGCGACGCCGCAATCCTTCAGCCACCCGGTCGCCGGATCGGCGCCGAGGAAGAGGAACACGTTGCGGATCGCGCGGAGTTCCTCGGCTCCCGAGTCGCGGTGCCGCCAGCGCACCGATTCGACGCCGGATTCGCGCGAGCCCTTCAGCTCGACGATCTCGGTCCTCATGCGCAGCTCGATGTTGGGGATCGCGGCGATGCGGTCGATCAGGTATCTCGACATGCTCGCGGCGAGCCCCGCGCCGCGCACCAGCATCCATACCTTTGCGGCGTGCCCGGCGAGAAACACCGCGGCCTGTCCCGCGGAGTTGCCGCCGCCGACGAGCGCCACCTCCTGCCCCGCGCACATCTTTGCCTCGATGGGGGAGGCCCAGTACCAGACGCCCCGCCCTTCGAGCGCCTTCAGATCGGCGCAGTCCGGACGGCGATAGCGGGCGCCCGTGGCGACGACCAGCGTGCGGCTGCGCACGGTGCGCGCGTCGGCGAGCTCGAGCGCGAGCGGATCGCGCTCCTCCGGCCGGCCGCAGTCCAGGCGCACCGCCTCGACCGGGATCAGCATGCGCGCGCCGAACTTCTGCGCCTGCGTATACGCGCGCCCGGCGAGCGCCTGGCCCGAGATGCCGGTCGGGAAGCCGAGATAGTTCTCGATGCGCGCGCTCGCTCCCGCCTGCCCGCCGAAGGAGAGCGCGTCGACGACGAGCACCGAGAGGCCTTCGGAGGCCGCGTACACCGCGGTCGCGAGTCCCGCGGGGCCCGCACCGACGACGGCGACGTCGTGCACGCGCTCCGCATCGGCGGCGTCCAGCATGCCGATGCACCTCGCGAGCTCGTTCTCCCCGGGATTGCGCAGCACCGATCCGTCGGGGCACGCGACGAGCGGCATGTCCTCGGGTCTAGGCGCGTAGCGCTCGATGAAGGCGTGCGCGTCCGGGTCGCTGGCGGGATCGAAGACGAGGTGCGGGATGCCGTTGCGGGCGAGGAAATTGCGCAGCCGCGCCATGTCCGGGGAAGAAGGCGCGCCGATCAGCACCGGGCCGCCCGCGCCCATCTCGATCAGGCCCACGCGGCGCAGGATCAGCGCGCGCATGATCTCCTCGCCGAGCGCGGCTTCGGCGACCAGCAGCGCACGCAGCTGCTCGGGGACGACGAGGAGCGCCTCGACCGCGCCGGCGGCGACGCCGTCCGCGAGCGCGCGCCGGCCCGAGAGCTGTCCGATTTCGCCCGAAAATCCTCCCGCGGAGAGCTCGGCGATGAGGAGATCGTGTCCGTGCCCGTCGCGGCCGGTAATGCGCAGCACTCCGGAGAGCACGACGAACATGCCCGGGCTCGTCTTGCCGGTCTCGAACAGGCACTCGCCGTCCGCGTAGCGGCGCGGCGCTCCGAAACGGCGCAGGCGCGCGATGTCCTCGTCCGCGAGGACCGGGAACATCTGAGCGCGGCGCGCCTGGAGCGTCGGGGAGCGGTAGGGCTCAACGGTCATTTCAGCTTCTCATCCCAGCTCCATGGCGAGCTCGTCGACGTAGCACCAGCTCCAGCTCTCGCCCGGTTCGAGCGAGGTGATGATCGGGTGCTTCGTCGCGTGATAGTGCTGGGTGGCGTGCTTGTTCTTCGATTCGTCGCAGCAGCCGACGTGCCCGCAGGTGCGGCACAGCCGCAGATGCACCCAGGTGTCGCCCATCTTGAGGCATTCCTCGCAGCCTTGAGCGCGAGGCCTGTCGATCTTGACCAGATTGAGATGGCCGCACTTCATTTTAGCCGAGATACTTCTTGACGACTTCGGGCGGCCGTGCGTGCGCCTGCGACGGGTCGCCGCCGGTTTCGCGCAGCGCGCGCCGCTGACGCAACAGGTCCCAGCACTGGTCCAATTCGACCTGAACGCCGGCGAGACGCTTGCTGCCTTCCGGATCGAGGGATTTCTGTCCGAAAAGCCGGTGCTCCTCGGCCACCAGGCGTTCAATATGGGCGAGTACGGATGTGTCCTTGCGATGTTCTTCCACGGGATGCCTCGCTGGGTGCTGATGGGATCGGCGCGGTGCCCAACATAAACCCGTTGCGAGGATCCGGCAAGTCGCAGAAAATTCCCTGCGCCTATGGCGCGGGCGTGGGAGCGGGGAGCGTAGTTAATAGCTCCCGCAGGTCTTGCGTGTGCCGGCCTTCGCCCCCACTTCCTTCCAGTGAAATTCCCAAGACCCGTTGTCCTGGTGCTCGCTCTCCTGCATGTCTATGTCGGCGCGCGGCTTCTTCTGCCATTCGGCGCCGTCGCCCAGCTCGCGGGCGCCGCCTTGCTCGTGGTGTGTTTATGGTTGTTGCCCAAGGGATTCCGGATCAGGGACGACCGCGGCCCCTGGGCGGTGATGCTCCCGTGGCTGACGACGGGTTTCTTCTCGTGGCTGCTGGTCCTTACCGTGCTTCGCGACGTGAGCCTGATCGCGTCCGCCCTCGCGCTGTCCCCGCAAGTCCACGAGTCCTGGGTTCGCATCTCGGCGATCGGCGTCATGGCGCTCACGCCAGCCATCACGCTGGTAGGCTACTTTATGGCGCGCCGAGTGGCTGCAGTGGTCGAAGTGGAAGTGCCGCTCGCCGGTCTTCCCAAGGAGCTGGAGGGCTTCACCATCGCCCAGATCACAGACATCCACGTGGGGCAGACCATCAAGCGGAATTTCGTGGCCGCGATCGTCGATCGGGTCAATCGCCTGCAGGCCGACATGATCGCGATCACCGGCGACGTCGCCGACGGCAGCGTGCCGGACCTCGCGCACCACACCGAGCCGCTCGCGCGGCTCGCCTCCCGGCACGGAACCTATTTCGTCACGGGCAACCACGAGTACTACTCGGGCGCCGACGCGTGGATCCGCGAGCTGCGGCGCCTCGGCGCGCGCGTGCTTATGAACGAGCACGTCGTCTTGGATCACGACGGAGCGGCGTTGACGGTGGCGGGCGTGACGGACTACTCTGCCCACCATTTCGATCCTTCGCACAAGAGCGATCCTCACGCGGCAGCCCAGGGCGCGCCGGCGCACGCGTTGAAGGTTCTGCTCGCCCACCAGCCGCGCTCCGCTCGACTCGCGGAGGCGGCCGGCTACCAACTGCAGCTGTCGGGGCACACGCACGGCGGGCAGTTCTGGCCGTGGAATTTTCTGGTGCGCCTGCAGCAGCCTTTCATCGCGGGGCTGAATCGTCTCGGCCGCATGTGGGTCTACGTCAGCCGTGGCACGGGGTATTGGGGACCGCCGATGCGATTCGGGATTCCTTCGGAGATCACACTCATTCGCTTGGTCAGGGAATAGGAGCTCACTCATGTTGATCATCAAATGGCTTGCCATCGTAGTCCTGCTGGTGATTGTTTTGGCCGTTGCCGCCGGTCAACTGGGCTTCCTGCAAGGCACGGCGCCCACCGACCTCGGCGTGCGCGACGGCAAGCTGAAACCGCCCTCCATGACCGAGAACAGCGTCACGAGCCAGGCTGCGCTGTACTCCGATCACCCGCAGCGCAAATACGCGGACATCGCTCCGCTGGCGCTGAAAGGCGACGGTCCGGCCACGCTGGCCAAAATCAAGACCATAGTGGAGGGCATGGACGGCGCCAAGGTGGTGAAAAGCGAACCCGGCTATCTGTACGCGCAGTTCACCAGCAAGCTGATGAAGTACGTGGACGACGTGGAGTTCTGGTTCGACCCGGCGGCAAACGTGATCCAGGTGCGCTCGGCCTCGCGCGTGGGCCGCGGAGACCTGGGCGTCAACCGCAAGCGCATCGAGGCGGTGCGTGCGGCATTGGAGGCGACGAAGTAACGGCGCGCCGAGGTGTAGACTTTCCGCAATGCCTATAAAGAAGATCCTCATCGCCGATGATTCGTCCACCGCGCGCCACGTTCTCTTCCAGATGCTGGCGAGGCACGGCTACCGGTGCATATTGGCCGAGACCGCCAAGGAGGCCATGGACAAAGCGAAAGCCGAAAATCCCGACCTCATCCTGTTGGACGTGGTGATGCCGGATATGAGTGGCTTCGAGCTGACGCGTATCATCACGCGCGACGAGGCGACCAAGCACATTCCGGTGATTCTCTGCACCAGCAAGAGCCACGAAACCGACCGGCTGTGGGGCCTGCGCCAGGGCGCGACGAACTACGTGGTGAAGCCGGTCGACGAGAACGACCTCCTCGCCAAGATCACGGCGCTGGGCTGAATCTGCGATCGGCGGAACGCCGAGGCCGGCGGTCCTACAAAATTGGCTCGTTGCCGATTCCGACTGACGTGCTCTGCTACGGATACCTTTGTCAGTGCCGCCCGCGGCCAGTGCCGCGCAAGATTCGGGCGATCCTTTCCGCATGGAACCTGACGCTGTAGCGGTTGGGCAGGGAAGGTGGGAAAACGATATTCCAGGGAAGCGCGAACAACTTTCGGAGGTGCGAGCCGCGCGCGAGCAGAGTGTTCAGGACGATCAGCGCCGTCCAATTGTTGAAAAACCGCGCAAACGGCCTACCCCGGATGAGATAAGTATCCAGCAGCAGGTCGATGATTATCCGCTCCCACGCACCGATGATCCTCTGCCGCGATGCGATCCGGGAAAGCACGGGAGATGGGCACGCGGCGAGACCGCGCCTGGAAAGGTAGGCGAGCATGATGTACAGGGATGCCGCGGCGAGTTCGTTGTCGTCCAGTCCCGCCAGCAGTCGGTCCCAGTCGAGGGATTTTCCCGAGGCTTTGAGCAGATAAATAGCGTCGAGCAAAGGCAGTACGAGACTTGCATGGATCTGGTTGCGCGATAGGTCCCGGATCCAGGAGGACGCGATGTAAGCCAGTTGCAGCTCGTCGGTCAGCCGAAAGACAGGCCGGCCCAAAAAAGTCGAGGCAACGCAGTGCGCCGCGATCCGTGCGGGACTGAACAAAGCAGCGCTGCTCAACTCGGAACTCTTGGGAAACAGGGCGGAGTGGACCTCGACCCAGACGCGCCGTTGCGGGTGAAGCAGGGGAATTCCATGATGCGAGCCCGCATGCCGTACCTTGCCCGGCATGCGGACCAAGCCAGTGCGGAGCAAGCTGGACTCGACCAGTTCGAGCTCGGATTCGGGCACCAGAATGTCCAGATCCCCCATGGGCCGCAGGTGGGGGATCGGATAGTGTTGATGGCTGATCGAGATGCCCTTGAGCAGAGTCGGACGCACCCCCACGCGCTGGCAGGCATCGACGACCTCGACAGCTGCTTCACAGAGGTTACCGAACCGGACCTGGGCCGTGAGATCGGCACTTAGGAGTGGATCGCGCCATGCAGGCGGAACCTTCTCCGGGCAGCCGCGCAGTGCGCGATACATCAGAGGTGTCAGGCCGGCGTCAATTGTGTGCAGAAATTGACGGTCCTCCGCACCTTTTCCTTCCGGATTGCGGATTGCGGGGATCAAATCCCAGGGTTGCCGCCCCGCGGCATAGCCGAGTAGTCCAAGCACAAGACTTGGCTCGTCTTTTGCGAGTACCTTCACAGGGAAATGCTTTCCCTCAGACCCACGCTGACTCTTTAAATTTAGACTTGGGGAGCTCCATCATAACTTCCGAATCTGACTCCGCTGCATTGAGAACGAGGTTGCTCGTGGTTTTCCTGAATTTCACACCGCAGGGTTCGGGGGTCCAGTGACAATTCCGGTCAAGCGGCTGGATGGCCTTATCCTGCGAAAAGTTCGGCGGGACCTGCTGCTGCTGGACACGGAATCCCATCAGATTCATCAACTTAATGAAACCGCCAGCTTCATCTGGGACAACTGGGAGCAGGTACCTGACCCGGTTGAGATCGCGAGATTGCTTGCGCAGAAATTTGACGTGGAGGAACAGGTGGTGTTGAATGACGTATCCGCGGTGGTGGGGAGATTGCGGGAGTTGAAGTTGCTGGTCGTCTAGTGGCGAAAGCGGTGGTTGGGTAGCATCGCGGTTTGTTACATTTTCTTACCGGGAGGGTGAAAATGAGTAAAGAGAAATCGAAACAGGAACACAAGGTATCCCGTCGTGAGTTCGTCAAGAAGGCGGCATACATTGCTCCAGCAATCATCACGTTGCAGGCGGCGCCTTCGTATGCCAGAGCGGGCTCGGACAAGAATCAGGATCAGCAGGGTCAGCAGGGCCAGCAGGGCCAACGTTAGGCTAGGACCCGAAGTAATCGGGGTGACGCCCGCGTGGTCTGGGCCGCGCGGGGGCGAAACTCAGCACCGGGTCGTCCGGAGCGGGAACTCCAGCTCGCAAGGCAAGTAACGCTCGGCTAGGAGGGGGTGGGGTTTCGCGCGCCCTTCTTCTGCAGGAAGTCCATGGAGTTCGAGCGCATTCAGGCATCCGGGCATCCGCTGTGTTTCACGGTCCTTGGCCGGTGCGTGCGCGTCGATTGCGCGGACTCCGCACTCAGGGCCGTGCTGGCCGCGAACTACGCGGCGATGGCTGAATTGAAGGAAGACGTCCGGTTTGACCTCCACTACCACGTCGGGCGCAGCGGGCAGTCCACTGGTTTTGTTCTGAGCCGTCCGGGCGAGAGCGCCCAGATCGCCGACAATGCCGGCGATCTCCTGTTCCTGCTGGAAAAGGACCTCGTCGTCGAGCTGCAGAGAAAGCGCCCGGATCTCCTTTTCCTGCACTCTGCGGCCCTGGACTGGCGGGGAA
>VBCJ01000124.1:6663-22575 GCA_005884335.1 Betaproteobacteria bacterium
CGCTGTGCCTCAAGGAGCGTCCCGCGGCGCCCTGCCCGCTCCGAGGGGATGCGCTCCACCTGGGGAGGACGATCCATGTGCCCACGCGCACCATGCCGGAGACCGCCGTCGGGGAGGCGCGCCCGCTGGCGGCGCTGTTCCTCCTGAAGTATTCCCCCGGGCTTCGCGCGCCGACCTTGCGTGCGATGGATGCCGCAGAAGCGAGCGCCCACCTGTACGTGAACGCGCTCAACGCTCTGGCGCATTCCAATCGCGGGCTGGATGCAGTCGTGCGCATAGCCGAGGGCCTGTCCTGTTTCGCGGTGGCTGCCGCCGATTTACGGTCGACGTGTGCTTTGATTCGCTCGACGATGGAACAGACAGGCTGTGCGCTTCCGGATCGACGGGAACCGCGCGCGCTTCCGTAGGACCTGCTGACCGCAGCGGCGGACGGGTTGGGTTCGAAGGTTCGAGCCGGTGGTAACCCACGAAAAAGAAATTGCCCCGCGATCCACTTCATTGGCGCGGGCGTGGGTGGTTTCCCGCCTGCCCGTGACCGGCGAAGCCCTGCGCCGGCGGCATGCGACCGGCGATCGCAGGCGCGACGGGCTGCGGCGCCGGGCCTTGCAAACGAGAAATGTTGCCCGGGCCCGCACGCATCTGCGGAACTGCGGCGACGGGCGGGCGGCTCACGGGGGCGTGGAATTCGGGGCGCGCTTCGTTTCGAACGACGGCGGGATTGGCCGAGAAGCTTCGCCCGTCGGGGCGGCCGGTGCGCCCATCGTCAAGCCTGCGCAGATTCGGGCGCACTTCCATTCCGGGCGCGTTTGCACGAGGACGGGCGCCGTGCACCTCCGGCCGGTTCAGCGAGCTGTTGCGGGTAGCCGGGGGGAGCGGACCTTGCCAGCGGAAATCGCGCCGCTGGCCGGCCTGCGTGGCCGGACCGAATGGCTGCTGCAAGGACGGGATGTGATACGGCACGCCCCGCTCGCCAGTCGCAGGAGCTGAAGAAAAATCCCGCGCCCACGACGATGCCGGCACCCCAGGCGAATCCCACCGGATATCCGGGATACGCGTAGTAGCCGGGCCAGGGCGTCCAATAGACGGGTGGATATGCCGGCCACCACCATGATCCGTACGCCACGCGCGGATCGTAGTACGGCACGTAGACGACCTGCGGAGTGGCCGGCTCGATGGCGAGGGCCTCCCCCTGCTGGACGACATAGGCCTGCTCAGTCGATCTCAGATTGCCGGCGGCGTACGCCTTCTGCCTCAGGCTCTGAACCGTTTCCATCACCTGCGGTTCCTGCGCGATGAAAACGTCGCCGAGCCGCGCGGTCCACTCGAGCTGCTGGTCCATCATCGCAAGGACCTGTGGGAACGCGGTGAGCGACTTGACGCTCGCGTCCCAGTCCCTCTGCTCGACCGCGTTGGCCGCCTCCTCTCCCTTGAGGCCGGGATTCGCCCTCGACCAGCGCGCCGCCTCCACCACCTCGAGCGGATAAGTGGAGGCCATGAAGATCTGCGACAGCAGCGAATCCGGGTAAAGCGCGATCGGCGCGAGCATCTGATCGAGCTCCTGCTGCGTGGCCGCGGCATGGCGCGGGGCGGGCGCTTGGGTCTGCGCAAAGGCGACCGACACCGAAACGAGCAGCACAAGCAGTTGCCGAAGAGCGTGTTTGACGAACGCTTTCATGAGCACCTCCTGTCGCCATCGAAAGCAGGCTTGCAGATGCGTCTCATGCCTACACAAACGTACAGGTTGCGCCGGCGGTTGAATCCGATCAAGCAAACGCGATGATTCTTATTGTAAGAATTTGTGTCGGCGGTTACCGCTCCGGCCGGAAGCTGATATCGCCGTACTGCGCGCGAGCTTTCTCGCGCGTGTTGTCGGCGTCGGTCATCACCCCCACCGCGACGATGTCCCAGGGTTCCTCGCCGAAGGCGAGCCGGTAGTCCTCGCGCACGTTGCGCCGGAGCTCGCGCCACTCGCCGATGCCGCCGCCGCTTTCGACGACGATCGTCTGGATCTTGCCGGTGGGAATGCTCGGGCTGATGGTGCCGACCGGGGCGTCGCTCGCCCAGCTGTACATGATGATCGCGTAAGGCATCCGTTCGCCCGTGAGCGCCTTGTAGAGCGCGAGCGTGAAGCGCTCGCCGATGTCCAGCCGGGCCGCGTCGCCGTGGAAGGCGACGATCACGCGCGCCGGCGAGTCGTCGCGCGCGGGGACCCGGGGGTCGAGGTCGGCTGGCGTCTGCAGGACGCGCCAGCGCCACTCGATCACCGGATGGCGCTTCGGATCGATGTGGATGCGCCGGTAGAACCCCGAAGCCGAGCCGTTCGCGAGCCCCTCGAGCACCACGCCCGCGCCGCCGTCGACGAGGCGATAGTCGCTCTTCGTCGCGAAGGGCGAAACGATGAAGCGGCCCCAGCCAGGCTGCGACTCGCCGGCGCGGCCCGCCGAGAACCGCGCCACTTCGACCCGCGTGCCGCTCTCGAGCGGCAGCTCGGCGACGATCCCGGTCGAGGCGAGCAGCTCGTCGACCGGGACGCCGGCGCAGCCGGCGAGCGCCGCGCAGCAAGCGAGCGCGGCCGCATGGGACGGGATCATGCGCCCAGTAGATCACCCCGATCTGGACTTGACAATGCCCTGACGAAACAAAACGCGGCGACAAGCAAGCCGGCTCGGTGTAGGCTTACTCCCGCATTTCTGGACCGACGATGGAAACTCCCGTGCGTCTCTGGTCACAACACTTGGCGAATATAGCGCGCGCCGCGTTCTGGCTGCTGCTCGCGGTCATCGTCCTGCTGCAGCTCACCGGCTCGCGCGGCTTCGACCGGCAGCGCGCGGCCGCGCTAGGCCAGTTCGAGCGGGAGCGCAATTCCCGGGTGATCGCGATGATCCACCGCCAGGAAAGCGCGAGCTTGTTCGGCGTCCCCGTCGCGGACAGCATCAGCATCGACGATTCCGAGGCCGTGCTGCGCGCCATCCGCCACACGCCCCCGGAGCAGCCGATCGACATCATCCTGCACACCCCGGGCGGGCTGGTTCTCGCCGCAGAGCAGATCGCCAAGGCGCTGGTCGAGCGAAAGGGAAAAGTGACCGTGTTCGTGCCGCACTACGCGATGAGCGGGGGCACGCTGATCGCGCTCGCCGCGGACGAGATCGTGATGGACGCTAACGCCGTTCTCGGGCCGGTCGACCCGCAGATCGGCGACATGCCCGCGGCCTCCATCGTCAAGGCGGTGGAGATCAAGGGGCCGCGAGGCGTTTCCGACGAGGTGCTCATCCTCGCCGACATCGCGCAGAAAGCGCGCGTGCAGGTGGCGAGCTTCGTTGTCCAGATCCTCCTGAAGCACATGCCCGAGAAGAAGGCGGTCCTGGTCGCCACCGTGCTTTCCGAGGGCCGCTGGACGCACGATTTCCCGATCACCGTGCAGGCGGCGCGCCAGCTCGGACTCAAGGTCTCGACCGAGATGCCGCGCATCGTGTACGACCTGATGGAGCTCTATCCGCAGAGCGGCGGCATCAAGCCCTCGGTCTGGTACGTGCCGCTGCGCCGGGCTCCGGCCCAGAGCGGTTCGGCGGGGCAGCCGTCACCGGGCCCCCGCCCAGACGGAAAGAGCGATAGCGCGGCACGCTAGGGGCGCCGCGCCGGCCGTCACTGCGCCGGCCGAAAGCTGATATCGCCGTACTGCGCGCGGGCTTTCCCGCGCGTGTCGTCGGCGTCGGTCATCACCCCCACCGCGACGATGTCCGAGGGTTCCTCGCCGAAGGCACGGCGGTAGTCCTCGAGCACGTTGCGCCGGAACACGCGCCACTTGCCGGCACCGCCGCCGCTCTCGACGACGATCATCTGGATCTTCTCGGTGTAGACGCTCGAGGCGATGGTGCCGACCGGGGCGTCGCTGGCCCAGACGTACATGAGCATGGCGTACGGCAGCATCTCGCCGGTGAGCGCCTTGTAGAGCCTCAGCGTGTTGCGCTCGCCGATGTCGAGCCGGCTCGCGTCGCCGTGGAAGCAGATGACCAGGCGCGCCGGCGAGTCGTCGCGCGAGGGGATACGGGGATCGGTGCGGGCGAGCGGCTCCAGGACGCGCCAGCGCCACTCGACGACCGGATGGCGCCTCGGATCGATGTGGATGCGCCGGTAGAACCCCGAGGCCGAGCCGTCCGCGCGCGCCTCGAGCACCGTGAGCGGGTTGCTCTCGACGAGGCGGTACTCGGTGCGCGTCGCGAAGGGCGAAACGACGAAGGGGCTCCAGCCCCCGGGCGGCGCCTCGCCGGCGCGGCCGGCGGAGAACCGCGCCGCTTCGACCATCGCGCCGCTCTCGCGCGGGAGCTCGGCGACGATCGCCGTCGAGGCGAGCAGGTCGTCGGGCGAGGTGCTGACGCAGCTGGCGAGCACAACGCCGCAGGCTAGCCTCGCCGCATTGCGGAGAAGTTTTTCCGGGAGGGACATTTCGGGTACCAGGCCCAGATACTCTACTGCATCACTAACGTCCGCGCTTGGCCCTGCTGATGATCTCCTCGCGCACATCGGTAATTTCACGCGCGCGCGACGCTTTGGCGCCGTCGCAATGCTCTGTTCGCGGACAATGCGTGCTGCGTGGACAAATGATGCGGGCGGGACGCGACAAGGCATCCTCGACCCAGGCAATGTTCAGTACCTTGGCTGCTCCCTTGATCGCCTCGGCGGCGGTTTTGGGAATTCTCGCTTCGCCGTGATGATGCAAGCATTCATCGGTGATACTCGCGACGATGTTTTCCGCATCGACACTGTGCGAACGCAGCGCCGGCACCAGATCGATCCCTACCGACAGCACATGGGGATTGCCTGCCATGTCGTTGGTACGCCGCGAGTGACAGCAATACAGCAGGGATTGATCGCCGTCGCGCAACACTGAAATCTGCGAGCTGCGATCGGTGGTGCGATTCTCATTGAGCATGCGAAAAACGGCCCAGTTCGGACAAGGGTCGGTGACTTGCGCCATGTTGCCCCAGGGCAGCGGGATGCCGTTGCCGCGATACACCGCGCGCAGATACCCGGGCGGATAGGCGTCGAAGAAATGCCAATAGGGATACGGCGATACCTTGGTCATGCGCCGCATCATCACGGCCGGCGTGAGCTCGATTTTTTCCCCGGCTTCGACCCGATACGACTCGCGCGTGAGGAGGCGCCGGAATGGAACCTTGGGACACAGCAGTGCGCCGGCGAAGAAACTGCACTCGAAATCGCGCCAGGCGTGCAGCACGTCTTGCGCGTTCATACCGGCGGCGAATTCCGCACCGCCTCCCGGGCTGCCGCCCATTTCCCCGCCGGTGGCATGCGCGGACTTGAGTCCATCGCCTCCGTGCAGCACCTTGTGGCCCAAGTGCGATGCGAGGTCGAACTTCAGACGCGCCGGATCGGCTTGCAACTCGCGATTCAAGTAGACGGTGCGCGGCGATTCAAAGAACGAGCGCACCATGCTGCGCAGTTCGCGATCCTTGTCGCGCGCGAGCACCGGCTTGCGGTCAAACCAGCGCAGGGTCAGACCGTGGTGCTTGCAAAGACGCATCAGGTCGTCGACGCCCAGCGGAAATCTGCGCTCGCCGACACCTTCCGCCGATCGCTCAAGATCGGGAAAGGCATTACGCGACATCTCCTGATGCGAGCGAATCAGCAGATGCGCGAACTCCCGTCCGGTGGTCCCGGTTTGCGCCAATAACTCGGGGATCGCAGCCCGCAGCAGTTCCTTCGAGAACAAGAACGCAGGTTCGAGCGGCACGCCCGCAGCGCCGCCGGCACGCTGCCTGATCGCAGGGGTTTCTATTTCCGGATTGCCATCGAGAAACCAGCGCGGATCGCGTTGAAACAACGATGACAGCAACCCGAGCACGTCTTCCGACGGAACCCGCTTGCCGCTCTCGATCATGCTCAGGTAGGAGACCGACGGAGCGCTCTGCGAATCGAGTTGAATGCAGCGTGCCGACAATTCTTCCAGGGTCAGGCCGTTGCGCTTGCGCAAGGCGTGCAACTTGGTGCCGAGGAAGTGACTCTTGCGGATGTGTTGGGTCATCGGATTTTGTGAAATTAACAGTGTGAAATTTCCAGCGTCAAATTTACAGATTTCTGAGCCTATCATGCCCCGCATGAAGACAAATGTAAATGCCATGCCGGCGCCGGAACTGGAACTCCTTGCGCCCCGGCTCGAACGGTCGGCGGAGGTCCTGACTCCCGCGGCGTTGGACCTGGTCGTCACGCTGCATCGAAAATTCAACGGTCGGCGCCTCGAGCTGCTGGCCACACGTGCGCAGCTTCAAAAGCAGCTGGATGCAGGCGGATTGCCGGAATTCCTTCCAGAAACGGCCGCAACACGCGCCGGCGAGTGGCGCGTTGCGCCGGCACCCGCGGATCTCTTGGATCGTCGCGTGGAAATTACCGGACCGGTCGATCGCAAGATGATCATCAACGCGCTCAACGCACCGGTACAGGCTTTCATGGCCGACTTCGAGGATTCGTCCTCGCCGACCTGGGAAAACATGGTGAGCGGGCAGATCAATCTGCGCGACGCCATCAACCGCGACATCGGCTACCTCGATGCCGCCAGCGGCAAGTCCTACCGCCTTGGTGAGCGTATCGCGACACTGATCGTGCGGCCGCGCGGCTGGCATCTCCCCGAGAAGCACCTGCACATCGATGGCGAGCCGGTGTCGGCATCGCTGTTCGATTTCGCGATCTTTCTGGCGAACAACCACGAGTCGCTGGCACGCGCCGGCACCGGTCCCTATTTCTACTTGCCGAAAATCGAGAACCATCTCGAAGCCCGGCTGTGGAACGATGTCTTCGTCGCCGCACAAGACGCACTGGGCATGAAGCGCGGCACGATCAAGGCGACCGTGCTCATCGAGACAATACTGTCCGCGTTCGAAATGGACGAGATTCTGTTCGAGTTGCGCGAGCATTCCGCGGGGCTCAATTGCGGCCGCTGGGACTACATCTTCAGCTTCATCAAGAAATTCCGGAACCGCCGCGACTGCGTGCTGCCGGATCGCGGCACGCTGACCATGGACAAGCCTTTTCTGAAGTCCTATGTCGAGCTCTTGATTCAAACCTGTCATCGCCGCGGCACACACGCGATGGGCGGCATGGCGGCACAGATTCCGATTCGCGACGACCCGCAAGCCAATGAAACCGCCATGGCCAAGGTGCGCGCCGACAAGACGCGCGAAGCGCTGGCCGGTCACGACGGCACCTGGGTTGCCCATCCGGGGCTGGCGCCCATTGCGATGGATGCCTTCAACGCCGTCATGTCCGGACCCCATCAGCTGCGGGTAATGCGCGGCGATGTGCGGGTCGGCGCGGCGGACCTGCTGCGCATTCCCGACGGCGCCATCACCGAAACGGGACTACGGCAAAACATTCGCGTTGCCCTGCAGTACATCGAAGCCTGGCTGCGCGGCTCCGGCTGCGTGCCGCTGTATAACTTGATGGAAGACGCTGCCACTGCGGAGATTTGCCGTGCACAGCTGTGGCAATGGATACGCCACGAAGCTCGCATGGAAAACGGCGCGACCGTGACTGCGGAGCGATTCGACCTGCTGCTCGGCGCCGAGCTCGAACAAGTGCATCATGAAGTCGGCCCTGCCAGATTCCGATCCGGAGCCTTTTCCACTGCGGTGCGTCTGTTCAGTTCGATGGTCAAGAACGACAGCTTCGACGAATTCCTGACCCTGCCTGCCTACCAACTCTTACCTTGATGATTGAGGAGCAATGCATGACAACTCGTGAATGGGAAACAGCGAAAATCAGGAACGACTGGGCTGAAAATCCGCGCTGGAAGGGCATCAAACGCGGCTACTCGGCCGAAGACGTGTACCGCCTGCGTGGCAGCCTTCAGATCGAATACACGCTCGCTCGGCGCGGCGCCGAAAAGCTGTGGAAGATGTGCAACGAGCGGCCCTTCGTCAACTCGCTCGGCGCGCTGACTGGCAACCAGGCGATGCAGCAGGTGAAGGCCGGCGTGCCGGCCATCTACCTCTCAGGGTGGCAAGTGGCGGCCGACGCGAACGACAGCCTGTCCATGTATCCCGACCAGTCGCTCTACGCCGTCACCAGCGTGCCTAGCGTGGTGAAGCGCATCAACAACGCGCTGCAACGCGCCGATCAGCTGCACCACGCGGAAGGCGAGAACCACGTCGACTGGTTCGCTCCCATCGTGGCCGACGCCGAAGCCGGATTCGGCGGCGTGCTCAATGCACACGAGCTGATGAAAAGCATGATCGAGGCAGGCGCGGCCGGCGTGCATTTCGAGGACCAGCTGGCTTCGGTCAAGAAATGCGGCCACATGGGAGGCAAGGTGCTGGTGCCGACACAGGAAGCGGTGCAGAAGCTCGTCGCGGCGCGTCTTGCCGCCGACATCATGGGCGTGCCTACCGTGCTGCTGGCGCGCACCGACGCCGAGGCGGCGAATCTCATCACCTCCGACATCGACGAGAACGACAAGCCGTTCCTCACCGGGGAGCGCACCGGCGAGGGCTTCTACTGCGTGAAGAACGGACTGGCGCAGGCGGTGTCGCGAGGCATCGCCTACGCCGAGTACGCCGACATGGTGTGGTGCGAGACCGGCAAGCCCGACCTCGAGTTCGCCAGGAAATTCGCCGAGGGCGTGCGCAAGGTCCACCCGGACAAGCTGTTCGCCTACAACTGCTCGCCTTCCTTCAACTGGAAGCGCAACCTGGACGACGCCACCATCGCCAAATTCCATCGCGAGCTGGCGGCGATGGGTTACAAGTTCCAGTTCATCACCCTGGCGGGCTTCCACTCGCTCAACTACAGCATGTTCGAGCTGGCCCACGGCTACGCGCGCCGGGCCATGACCGCCTTCGTCGAGCTGCAGGAGAAGGAATTTGCCGCCGCCGAGCAGGGCTTCACCGCGGTGAAGCATCAGCGCGAAGTGGGCACGGGTTACTTCGATGACCTCACTCAGGTGATCGCGGGCGGAAGGTCCTCGACGACCGCGCTGCGCGGCTCGACCGAGGACGCGCAGTTCTTCGACAACAGGGAGGCGAAGTTGCACGTCGCATAGGTTTTTTTCAGATGCCCGGATTACGGGCACCGGTCTAGAGGGGTTGCGAAGCTCCACCGATCGAACGCCCGCAATCGCGTTGGCTTCGCAGTACTATCGGGGCAGTCCCTCCCTAGACACTTCGAAGGAGACCTTCATGAGCGCCAACAGCGGTCCCGGCTGGAAGAAGTATCCGAACCATCGCATCACGACCAAACCGGCGGGGGTGCGCGTGCAAATCAAGCTCAAGGGCGAACTCATCGCCGACACGAGGGATGCGATCCAGCTCGAGGAAACCCATGTCGGCCATGTGGTGGCGCCCGTCATCTACTACATCCCGCGCAAGGACGTGAAGATGGAGCGGCTCGTCCGCACGAGCCACGAGACCTCTTGCCCGTTCAAGGGCCAGGCATCGTACTACTCGTTGAAGGACGGCGCGGAGAACGCCGTCTGGACCTACGAGCAGCCGTACGACGAGATGCTCGCGATCAAGGAACTGCTCGCCTTCTATCCGGACAAGGTCGATACGATCACGGCGGCCTGAAAGACTACCGCCATCGCCACCGCTCCCCAGGCGACACGCCGCGAGTGGATCGGGCTCGCCGTGATCGCACTTCCGTGCCTGCTCTACTCGATGGACCTGACGGTGCTGAACCTGGCCCTGCCGGCGATCAGCGCGGACCTCAAGCCCACGAGCGCACAGCTTCTGTGGATCGTGGACATCTACGGGTTTCTGGTCGCCGGCCTGCTGATCACGATGGGCGCGCTCGGCGACCGGATCGGTCGTCGCCGGCTGCTGCTCATCGGCGCCGCAGCGTTCGGCGTTGCCTCGGTGCTCGCCGCGTTCTCGACCAGCGCCGAAATGCTGATCGCGACGCGCGCGGCGCTGGGCATCGCCGGCGCGACGCTCGCGCCCTCGACCCTCTCCCTCATCCGCAACATGTTCCGCGACTCGGGCGAGCGCAGGTTCGCCATCGGCGTATGGATCACCAGCTACTCGGCCGGCGGCGCGATCGGCCCGCTGGTCGGCGGGATTCTGCTCGAGCACTTCTGGTGGGGCTCGGTGTTCCTCGCGGGCGTGCCGGTCATGGCGCTGCTGCTCGCGGTGGGGCCGGCGCTGCTGCCTGAGTTCCGCGATCCAGAGGCGGGCCGGCCGGACCTCGCGAGCGCGGCCTTGTCGCTCGCGGCGGTGCTGCCGGTGATCTACGGGATCAAGCGGATCGCAGAGAGCGGCGCGGCATGGCTGCCGGTGCTCTCCATCCTCGCCGGTCTCGCCGCCGGAGCGATGTTCGTGCGAAGGCAGCGTAGGCTCGCCGATCCGCTGATCGACCTGCGGCTGTTCCGCTCGCCCGCCTTCAGCGCCTCGCTCGCCACCTACACGCTCGGCACCTTCGTCGCGTTCGGATCATTTCTCTTCATCGCGCAGTACCTGCAGCGGGTGCTAGGGCTGACTCCTTTGCAGGCGGGCCTGTGGCTGCTGCCTTTCTTCGCGGGCTGGATCTCGGGCTCGATGCTCGCGCCCTTGATCGCGCGCCGGCTGCGCCCGGCATTCGCGCTGAGCGCCGGGCTTGTGCTCGCGGCCGGGGGCTTCGGCCTCCTCACGCGGGTCGACGGCGGCTCAGCGCTCCCCGTTCTCGTGACCGGCTCGCTCCTCGTCTCCCTGGGCCTCGCCCCGGTGTTCACCTTGGCCACCGACGTGATCGTGGGCGCGGCGCCGCCGGAGCGGGCCGGGGCGGCCTCCGCGATCTCCGAGACCGGGTCCGAGCTCGGCGGAGCGCTCGGCATCGCGCTCCTCGGCAGCCTCGCCACCGCCGTGTACGGCCGCGAGGCGTTGACGCAGGGGCTGCAGCTCACTGCGGCGATCAGCGCCGCCGTCGTGCTCGCCACCGCGATCGTCGCTGGGGTCGTGCTGCGGCAAGTGCGGACCGCCTGAATCGAGCGTCCTACGCCGTTGTCATCACCACCGGCGCATGGTCGCTGGTTCCGTAATCGGCAAGCACGACGCAGCTCGCCGCGCGCTCGGCGATCGTCGGCGAGGCGAGGATGTAGTCGAGGCGCCAGCCGATGTTGCGCTGGCGCAGGTTGCGCCACGGCGCCCACCAGGTGAAGAGGTTCGGATTGTCCGGGTCGAGCGCGCGGCCGACGTCCACCAGGTGCTGGGCGAGGAGCCTGTCGAGCAGCTCGCGCTCCTCCTCCCGCTGGCCGATGATGCCGGGCTTGCGCTCGTTCGGATGCACGTCCAGGTCGGTGCGGGTGATGTTCATGTCGCCGCACAGAACGAGCTCGCGCCCGTCGCGGTGCAGCTCTTTCGCCCACGCCGCGAGCTTGATCATGAAGCCGAGCTTCGCCTCGTAGTCCTTGCCGCCGTTGGGCACGTACACCGAGGCGAGGACGAGGCGCCCGAGCTCGGCCTGCACGATCCGCGATTCCATGTCGAACTCGGGGTGGCTGAAGGCAGGCTCGGTGTCGAACAGGCCCTTGCGGATGTGAAGCGACACGCCGGAGTAGGCGCGAAAGCCGTGCCAATACGCGTGGTAGTCCTCGAGCTTCACTTGCTCGGGAATCTGCGCGGCCTCCGCCTTCAGTTCCTGAATACAGACGACGTCCGGGCGATCGCGCTCCATCCACTCGCGAAGCTGCGCCTGGCGCGCGCGGATGCCGTTGACGTTCCAGGTGGCGATTTTCATTTTCGAAGCGTGCCAAAGGAGATCCTTCGGTATCCTATTTTACGACGCGGAACTTATGCGATGCGGCGGCGCGATCGAGGAGGAGCTTCTTCTCGCGCGAGTTGCGCGTGAGCGATGCCGCGCGCTCGAACTCCGCGCGGGCCTCGTCGAGGCGGCCGAGCTTCACGAGGAGGTCGCCGCGCACGGCGGGCAAGAGGTGGTAGGTCTTGAGAGCCGGCTCGGCGGCGAGCGCATCGACGAGTGCCAGCCCCTCCGCCGGACCGAAGGCCATGGCGACCGCGACCGCGCGATTCAGCTCCACGACGGGGGAGGGCGCGATCTGGGCGAGCGCGTCGTAGAGCGCCGCGATGCGCACCCAGTCCGTCTCCGCCGCGGTGCGCGCCCGCGCGTGGCAGGCGGCGATCGCGGCTTGGAGCGCGTAGGACCCGAGCCTGCCGCCGAGCTGCTCGGCGCGAGCCAGCGCCGCGAGACCGCGGCGCACGAGCAGGTGATCCCAGCGCGCGCGGTCCTGATCGAGAAGCAGGATCGGCTCTCCCGACGGGCCGACCCGCGCCCCCGCGCGCGACGCCTGGATCTCCATCAACGCGACGACGCCGTGGACCTCGGGCTCATTCGGGACGAGCTCGGCGAGGATGCGGCCGAGACGGAGCGCCTCCTCGCAGAGCGCGGGCCGCATCCAGTCGTCGCCGGCGGTCGCCGAGTAGCCTTCGTTGAAGACGAGGTAGACGACCTCGAGCACCGACGCGAGGCGGGCGGCGAGCTCGTCCTTGCGCGGAACCTCGAAGGGGACGCGCGTCTCGGCGAGCGTGCGCTTCGCGCGGACGATGCGCTGCGCGATGGTCGGCTCCGGGACGAGGAAGGCGCGCGCGATCTCGTCGGTCGCGAGGCCGCAGAGCAGGCGCAGCGTGAGAGCGGCGCGCGCTTCGGTCGAGAGCACCGGGTGGCAGGCGACGAACACCAGGCGCAGGAGATCGTCGCCGATGTCGTCGTCCATATGGTCGATCAAGGCGGCTTCGAGGTCCGCAGCCGCCATCTCCTGTTCGAGCTCCATCTCGCCGGCGAGCTCTTCGTGCTTGCGCTCGAGGAGCTTGCCGCGGCGGAAATGATCGAGCGCGCGGTTCTTCGCTGTCGCCATGAGCCAGGCGCCCGGCTTGTCCGGCACGCCCGTCCCGGGCCAGGTCTCGAGCGCGGCGACGAGAGCGTCCTGCGCGAGCTCCTCGGCGAGCCCGACGTCGCGCACCCTACGCGCGAGCGCGGCGATCACTTTGGCCGACTCGATCCTCCAGACCGCGTCGATCGCGCTATGTGTGGCGGATGCCGTCACTGCGACCCATCACTCCATCGTGAATCCGTCGGCGCTGAGCCGGAGCGTGACGCGACTACTTCTTCTTCGCGGCCAACTGCGCGCGCAGGCGCTCCTCCTGCTCCCTGAGTTCGGGAGTGAATTCGGCGCCGAAGTCCTCGGCCTCGAACACCTGGCGAATCTCGATCTCGGACTCCCCGCTGAAGGGATTGGGGCAGCGCTTGACCCATTCGATCGCCTCTTCCTTGGACTTCACGTGCCACAGCCAGAAACCGGCGATCAACTCTTTCGTTTCGGCGAAGGGCCCGTCAATCACGGTCCGCTTGCTGCCTTTGAACCTGACGCGCGCGCCCTTCGAGCTCGCCTGGAGCCCCTCGCCCGCGAGCATCACGCCGGCTTTCACCAGCTCTTCGTTGAACTTCCCCATTGCGGTGAGAATCTTCTCGTCGGGCAGAACTCCCGCCTCTGAGTCCTTGGTTGCTTTGACCATCACCATGAATCGCATAGAAATTTCTCCATTGGGTTGGGAGCCGGGCCTCCGGACGGTCCCTGCCGGATGCAAAGCCTTGCTCTACCCGTACGACGAACGAGGCCGCGCGAAATCGACACGGCCGGCGATCTTTTCTACTGCGTTGCTAAGTATTTGAAACGTCGAGGCGACTTCCGTCGCTCAATGACTTCGCTCATTCAGCGACCGTGGTGATCGAATCGACCTTGTCGGGGTAGAACGCGAGCCGCTCCTTGATCACGCTCATCTCGTCGTAGGGCTTCTCGTACGTCCAGACCGCGTTCTCCGCACGGTTCTTGAAGGAGTAATACGACGCCGTGCCCTTGAAGGGGCAGTAGGTTTCGTGGCTCGTGCGGACGAGCCGGTCCATCTTCACGTCCTTGCGCGGGAAGTAGTAGACGACCGGGTAGTCGCCTTCCTTCATCTCGACCGCATCCCGGGTGTCGGCGATGAGCTCACCGTCGAGCTTGACCTGCACGCGCACGCCCGCGGACTTCGTCGTGAGGCGATGGTCAGGACGCTGCTTGTATCCGGGGCCGCTGTTGGCGCTCATGGAAATCTCCTTTCAGTATCGAGGCTCGCATTGGTCTTTAGCGTGCCGCGCGCACCTCACGCGCCGAGCCTGCCGCCCGCCCGGGCGCATGGCATCGCGATCGCTCATGGCGCTCTCATGCATCGACCATGACCTTGAACCCGCCCCAGAACATGCGCTTGCCGTCGAAAGGCATCGCCTTCGGGTCCATCATCTTCGCCAGGCGCTTGTCCTTCATGACCTTGGCGTTGACGCGGTCGCGATGCGCGCGCGACTTGTACACGACATAGGCGAATACCACCGTCTCGCCGGATTTCAGCTTGACGCTCTGCGGGAACGACGTGTGCTTGCCCGGCTTCACGTCGTCGGCCAGGCACTCGACGTATTCCAGCGCGCCGTGGTCGCGCCAGACCTTGCCCGCCGTCCGCGCCATGCGCCGGTAGGCCGCCAATTTTCTCTTCGGGACAGGTACCACGAATCCATCTACGTATCGCATGTGTCGCCTCCTGCGGGTTGTCTAACGGGGTTGGTTCTCGGTAACAATCTTCAGGTTGGCAAGACCGGCCTCGAAGTCCTTGCCGACCATGCCGTCCATGTTGACGAATACGGTAATGAGCTTCGAAATATAGAGCATGGGGCCCTGCATGACCCAGGTGACGTTTGTGGAGTCGCCCTGGGGTTCGAGCGTGAATTCGACGATGTTGTGCGTTTCGAACGGCTTCACGAAGTCCAGCTTGATCGCGACCTTGGATGGCGGCATCGACTCCGCGATCTCCATGCGCCCCTGGCCGACGGCCCTGTTGCCTTCCCAGGCGTATACGGCGCCCTTGCCGCTGGTGACGGCGCTGAAGGTCCTTTTCATCGCGGGGTCTTTCTTCTCCCAGGGCGACCAGGCTTCCCAGCGCAGGAAATCGTTGAGCACGGCAAAGATCTTCTCTGGCGGCGCCTTGATGCTCGTCGCGCGCTGGATCCGGAACGTGTCGGGCTGGGTCGCGGCATAGATGAGTAGAGCGGCGAGCAGAGCGACGACTGCAATGGCTATCCTCTTGATCATTTGTTTCTCCGTTGGGGTCAGACGCTCGCCGTCCCGCCGTTGACCATCCGCGGCGTGCCGAAGCGCTCGACCAGCATACCAAAGGCTTCGACCCAGAAGGTCTTCTGCAAAAGCATCGTCACCTTGCCGCCCTTGGCGAAGGCGTCGCTGTTTCCCCTTCCGGAGCGGGCGCCAGCGAGTTCGCCGCGGGCTGCGGCGCGGCGCGAAGCAGTGCGGCGCTGAGCAAGGACGCCGCGGCCGCGAAGACGGCGCCGATGGCGAAGGCGATATGGTACCCGCCGTTGAGCGCGGCGAGCGAATCCGCTCCGAGCGCGAGCAGTCTGTCGGTGCGCGCGGCGGCGAGGCTGGCGAGGACCGCGAGGCCGAGCGCCCCGCCCATCATGAACGCGGTGTTGACGACTCCGGAGGCGAGGCCGGACTCGCTTTGCGGCACGTCGCTCATGGCGGCGAGCAGCACGGGGTTCATGGCCATGCCGCAGCCGATGCCGAGCAGCGCCATGCCGGGGAGCACGTGGCGGGCGAAGCTGCCGTCTACCGGCGACAGCGCGAACAGTGCGAGTCCCGCGGCCGTGAGCGCGAGGCCGGCCGCGAGCGGCACGCGGATGCCGAAGCGCATCACCATTTTGGCTGAGAGGCCCAGTGAAAACGCCGCCATAATGAGGTTGGCCGGAAGGAAGGCGAGGCCCACCTGCATCGCGCTGTAGCCGAGCACGAGCTGGAGGTAGAGCGCCGAGACGAAGAACCACGCGAACATCGCCGCGGACCAGAGAATGCCGACGACGTTCGCCGTCGCGACG
>VBCJ01000304.1 GCA_005884335.1 Betaproteobacteria bacterium
CTCCTTTCGGTGGTCGAAAGCAGAGAGGCGACGGCGCGGCTCAGGGTCTCGAGGCCGTGGAACTGGACCTTCTCTCCCGTCCTCGCGCGCTCCACCACTCCGCTCAGCCGTCCAGCGTCGTCTTGCCAGATGCGGACGATGAGGGTCGTGTAGTCGCCAGGATGCTCCGGCGGCTCCATGCCCCCGCGCCCTCGGTCGTCATCACCCATGCCTATTCCCTCGTGACCGTTGTACGTGCGCCGCCGTGTGCGGATCGTTTGCGGCAGCGTGAAAAATGGCGTGAGCTAGCGGGGGCCAAGTGGAGGGCGGTGGGGCCTATGGCATACTCAGCATCGCCCCTTGTCGGAACCCTGGAGGAGCATTGAAGCCTGCGGCAGGCCTGAAACTCACGCTTCTGGGGGGATTTCAAGCACAACTCGGAGCCGGCGCCGCGCTCGTCCTCCCCACCAGGAAGGCCCAGGCCCTCCTGACCTACCTGGCTGTCCCGCTCGGCCAGGCCCACTCGCGCGAGAAGCTCGCGACCCTTCTGTGGGGAGACATGCAGGATGCCCAGGCCCGGGGCAACCTGCGCTACGCGCTCTCGAAAATCCGGAAGGCCCTGCCCCGGACCGTCCGGCCCGGCCTCGTCCTCGAAGGCCCAAGCGTGGCTCTGGACCCCGCGATCGTCGATGTGGACGTGGCGCGACTCGAGCGACTGGTCGCCGATGGCCACCCCGAGGCGCTCGAGCAGATCGCCGGCCTCTACCGCGGCGACCTGCTGGCCGGGCTGACGTTGGCCGAGCGCCCGTTCGAGGAGTGGCTCACGTCCGAGCGGGAGCGTCTGCACGAGCTGGCCATCCAGGGTCTGGGCCGCCTCCTCATGCATCAGCAGAAGGCCGGCACCGCCGAGCCGGCCGTCCAGACCGGCCTCCGTCTCCTCGCGCTGGACACGCTGCAGGAGCCCGTCCAGCGCGCAGTCATGCGGCTTTACGCGGGGCTCGGGCGCCGGGAGGCCGCGCTGCGCCAGTACCAGTCTTGCGTGGACGCACTGAAGCGGGAACTCAGCACACAGCCCGAGGCGGAAACCACCCAGCTCTACCAGGAAATCCTGCGCTCGCGGACCATTCGCCCAGACCGGACCGAGGCGTCCGACCCCGCTAGCCGGGACGCCGGACCGGGCTCGGTCGCCGCTCTCCTGTCCACCGCGACAGCGGCGCAGCCGGAGTCCCCGCCGCCGACGAATCTCCCCGCGCCGACCTCGGAGCTGATCGGCCGGGCGGCTGCGCTCGCGGAGGTGACAGAGCTGCTGGGAGTTCACCGGCTCGTCACCCTGATCGGCGCCGGCGGTATCGGCAAGACGCGGCTGGGCCTGGACGCCGCGCGGGAACTGTTGCCGGGCTTCGCCGACGGGGTGTGGGTCGCCGAGCTCGCGCCGCTCGCCGATCCCGGGCTGGTCCCCGTCACCGTCGCCAGTGCGCTCGGGCTCACGCTTCCCGCTGGCGCGGAATCACCCGAGCGCGTGGCGACGGCGCTCGGCGCCAAGCGTGTCCTGCTCGTGCTGGACAATTGCGAGCACGTGATCGAGGCGGCGGCCCGCATGGCCGCGGCGCTGCTGAACGCCAATCCACACGCCCGCGTCATGGCGACCAGCCGCGAGCCGCTCCGCGCGCCGGGGGAGTACGTCTATCGAGTGCTCTCGCTCGAGTTGCCGGCGGACGGAGCCCAGGATCGCGAGGATCTGCTGGAAGCCGCCGCCGTCAAGCTGTTCGTGGCGCGGGCGCGCGCGGTGGACCTGCGCTTCTCGCCGGACGCGCGCAGCGCGGTGATCACGGGCGCGGTCTGTCGGCGCCTCGACGGCATCCCGCTCGCGATCGAGCTGGCGGCGGCCCGCACCGCCACGCTCGGGCTGGAAGAGCTCGCCGTCCGCCTCGACGACCGATTCCGGCTGCTCACGGGCGGCCACCGCACGGCGCTCCCGCGGCACCAGACACTGCGCGCGACGCTCGACTGGAGTTACGAGCTTCTCTCAGAGCGCGAACGCGTCGTGCTTCAGCGGCTAGCTGTCTTTGCAGGGAGTTTTGTACTCGAAGCCGCAAGCGAAGTGGCGGCGAGCGTCGATGTGGCGGCCGAGGACGTCGTCGATGCCGTCGTAAGCTTGGTGACGAAGTCCCTCCTCTCGGCGGATGTCGCCGGTGCGGTCGCGCAGTATCGACTTCTCGAGACGACGCGCGCCTACGCACTCGAGAAGCTGACCGAACGTGGAGAGTTCGATCAGTTCGCGCGCCGCCACGCCGAGTACTACCGCTCGCTATGCGAGCGCACTGAGCTTGAATGGGCGACGAGCCCGCCCGACGACTGGCTGGCCGTATACGGCCGTCAGGTCGACCACGTCCGGCGCGCCCTGGACTGGGCGTTTTCGCCGAGAGGCGATGGCTCCATTGGCGTCGCGCTCACGGTGGCGGCCGTGCCATTGTGGATGAATTTATCGTTGATGACGGAATGCTGGGTACGAGTCGAACAAGCGATTGCCCATCTCGGACCGCACCTGCCCTCCAACCCGGGCCGCGACATGCAACTGTTTTTCACGCAGGGAATGGTCCGCTTGCATACACACGGGATGGGCAGCCCCGAGATGTTCGCCGCGTTGACGAAAGCCCTCGACCTCGCAGAGAGCCAGGACAACAGCGAGTACCGCTTGCGAGCGATGTTTGGGCTGTATGTGTATCACCTCCTCCTAGGTGACTATCGCCCCGCGCTTGCGACCGCCCAGAAGTTCCGCGTCGTCGCGGCCACGACGACGGACCCTGCTGATGCCCGCATCGGCGACCGAATGGTCGGCGCCGTCTTGCACATTCTCGGAGACCAGCCCGGTGCGCGCCGACACGTCGAGCCGCTCATCGGTGCCGACTTCTCGACCGCCCGCCACTCCCACATCGTCCGCTATCAATGGGACCAGCGCGTGGTGACCCATTGCTACTACGCGCGCATTTTGTGGCTACAGGGATTCGCTGATCAGGCCATGCGAATGGTGCACGGGATCGTCGATTACGCCCGCACCAAGGACCACCCTGCTTCCGTGGTGTACGCGCTCTTCCACGCGGCGGTCCCGATCGCGCTGTATGCCGGTGAGCTGACGATCGCGGGCGAGTTCGTGAAGCTGATGATCGATCTCCCGATAAAGCATGGGATGGAGCCCTGGAATGCGTGGGGGCAATGCTTCGAGGGGGTGCTCCTCATCAAGCGCGGCGAGAGCAGCGCTGGCACGCGACTGCTGCGGGCGGGGCTCGACAGAGTTCCCGAGGCGGCCTTTCATCACCACACGAATTTCTTTCTTTCGGAACTGGCGGAGGGTCTCGGCGGTGCCGGGCGGCTTGCGGAGGGATTTGTGGTGATGGAGCGCGCACTAGCTCGCGCCAAGCGGAGTGAAGAAGGATGGTGCTTTGCCGAATTGCTGCGCAAGAACGGCGAGCTGCTCCTCGTGCGGGCTGCCCCGACCGACGTCGCCAACGCCGAGGAATGCTTCAGACAGGCGCTCGAGTGGGCGCGACGTCAGGACGCTCTCTCGTGGGAGCTGCGGAGCGCGACGAGCCTTGCACGGCTCTACCATCGGCAGGGCCGGATCCCCCAGGCGCGCAAGGTGTTAACCCCCGTCTACCAGCGGTTCACAGAAGGGTTCACAACCGCCGACCTGCTAGCCGCGAACGCACTCCTCGATGCGCTTCGTTAGTGCCTGAACTGCTTCAGGCGCTGGAGTGAGATGGGAGACCGGTGGCATCCGCCGGACAAGCCAGGCGAAGATCTTGTTCCGGCGATAACGTGGACCGGGCGACTCCCATCACTGGCTGGCAACTTGGCTGGCGCCATGGTGGTGGCCCGCTCGCCTGAATAGTTGGCCGGGCCGCATCCCGAGACTCCGGATTATGAGAAACCCTTCTGGAGGCAGCATCCTCGTAAGGACACGAACGATGTCGGCGTTATCACCGCACGAACGCCATATCGACGCGTCTAAAGCAGCCTGAAGACATAACGCGGCAATCAGAGGGGTGAGGAGATGTCCCGACCCCTGTTGAACTTGAGAACTGATTAGCGACGGCTCCCTGGTCGGCGTGAGAATCGCGTCGACCAAGACAAACGGTCCCCAAAGCCGGGGCCAAGGAGCCGCCAATGACGAAGAGAACAGCGAGAACGCAACGAACGCAAGCGAAGAATGGCGCCGGCCCGGCGCCGCTGCACCTGGTGGAGCCGATGCTCGCCGGGATGACGACCACGCGCCAGCACTTGCTCGCGTGGGTCCATGCGCACGGGCTGGCCG
>VBCJ01000305.1 GCA_005884335.1 Betaproteobacteria bacterium
ATCTTACCCTTGGTTGGCTGGTGGGGTCTAACTGGAATGGAAACGCCTCGGCAAGCATGCACCCAGGACCTGTGCTGCTATAGAGCCACCTACAACCCTATCGCCCGCAGATCAATCCGCCCTTTCTTCACCGGCGGACACCACAGGTACACACCCGTCACCGGGCGCGTCAACGAAAACAGCGCGTCGGCCGTCCCGTCCTCGGCGCCGACCATGCGCTTGAGCTGCGCCTCGAAGGCGTCGAGCGATCTTCCGAAGGCGACGAATACCAGCCCAGCGCGCGTCGCATCCGCCCAGGGCATCGAGCGCCGCAGCACGAAGGCTTCGGGCGAAAAGCTCTCCTGCGCGGTGCGCTTCACGTGCGCTGAGGGCGGCGCGCTGCCGAGCTCCTTGTTGTCGCTCTTGCGCCGGCCGATGGTGTCATCCTGCTTCTTTCGCGGCAGCGCGGCGAATTTGTCCAGGTCGTGCACCCACTGCTGCACGGCGGCGAAGCTCGAGCCGCCGAATCCCGCCCGTTTGTCGTTGACTATCGCAGCCTCCACGGCTTTCTTCCCCTTCGGATTCTCCGTGCCGTCCTCGTAGCCGGTAAGGTCGCGCCCGCTGCCGTGCTTGAATGCGTCGATGACGCCGCTCGTCTCGAAAGCGGGCGCGAGAATCTTCTCGATCTCGCGCGTGCGGAGGACGATGTCACCGCGCTCTTCCCCGCGCAGCCAGCACCAGAGGGCGGCAGGAGTCGAGGGCACGTCGACGCCTGGACGCTTGTGATGCGGAAACGGGCGAAGGCCCTCGATTCTCTTTTGCAGCGCGAAGAGGAGCACCGCGCCGAGCCCTACGACGCAGCTCTCGCCGTCCGCGATCGCGGCGAGAGCCCGCAGCGCGGCCTCCGGGCGCACGCCCTGCTTGAGCCCGAACGTGAGATAGCGCGCGTGGCGCGGGATGGGGGCGAGGATTCCGGGTTGGGCGTCTTGCAAGGCGTGTCCTTGTCCGGTACAAATTTTATCGCCGGAAACGCGCGATCGCGTCCGCGACCCGCTCGACGGCGATGATCTCGAGCCCGTCGATTTTCTGCTTCGGCTGATTGGCCCTGGGGATGATCGCCTGGGTGAAGCCGAGCTTGGCGGCCTCCTTCAACCGCTCCTGGCCGCGCGGCGCCGGGCGCACCTCGCCCGCGAGGCCGACTTCGCCGAACACCGCGAGCTTCTCCGGCAGCGGCTTGTCGACGTGCGAGGAGACGATGGCGAGGAGTACCGCGAGGTCTGCGGCGGGCTCGCTGATGCGAACTCCGCCGACCGCATTCACGAACACGTCCTGATCGTAGCAGGCGATGCCGGCATGGCGATGCAGCACCGCGAGCAGCATCGCCAGGCGGTTCTGCTCCAGTCCCACCGTCAGCCGCCGCGGATTGGGCGCGTGCGCCGCGTCCACCAGGGCCTGGATCTCGACCAGCAGCGGCCGCGTGCCCTCCTGCGCGACGAGAATGCACGAGCCCGCCACTTCGCCGGAGTGCTGCGACAGGAAAATCGCCGAAGGATTGGAAACCCCGCGGAGGCCCTTGTCGGTCATTGCGAACACGCCCAGCTCGTTCACCGCGCCGAAGCGGTTCTTGAAGGCGCGGATGAGCCGGAAGCTCTGGTGCGTGTCGCCTTCGAAGTAGAGCACGGCATCCACGATGTGCTCGACCACGCGCGGGCCCGCGATCGCGCCCTCCTTGGTGACGTGGCCGACGAGCACCACGACCGTCCCTCTCGACTTGGCGTAACGGGCCAGGTGCGCCACGCACTCGCGCACCTGCGCGACCGAGCCCGGAGCGGAGGTCAGCTGCTCCGAGTAAAGCGTTTGAATCGAGTCGACGACGGCGATCTCGGGCTTGGCCTTTTCCAGCGTGGCGAGAATGCGCTCGAGCTGGATCTCGGCGAGCAGCTCGAGCTTTCCTGAGTCGAGCGCGAGGCGCCGCGCGCGCAGCGCAATCTGCTCGGCGGATTCCTCGCCGCTGACGTATACGGCCTTGCGCGAGCCGCTCATCCGGGCCAGGGCCTGGAGAAGGAGCGTGGATTTCCCCACGCCCGGGTCGCCTCCGATCAGCGCCACCTCGCCCGCGACGAATCCGCCGCCGAGCACCCGGTCGAGCTCGTCTATTCCGCTCGCCATCCGCGGCGCGTCGCGCGCGCTCACCTCCGCGAGCCGCTTGAGGTCCGAGCTTTTCGTGACGCCTGAAAAACGGTGCCTGGGCGCCGATTCGGCGAGCCCTTCGACCAGCGTGTTCCAGGCGCCGCAGTGCGGGCATTGTCCCTGCCACTTCGGCGACTCGCCGCCGCATTCGGTGCAAGAGTAGACGCTTCTCGCCTTGGCCATCAGGGCGTCTCCGATACCGGGACGCGCGGCGTGAGCGCGCACAGCAGCTCGTAGCTCACCGTGCCCGCGCTTGCCGCCACCTCGTCGGCAGAGAGCCCCTCGCCCCACAGCGTCGCCGGCGAGCCGACCGCCGCCTCGGGAATGCCGGTGAGATCGGCAAACAGCACGTCCATTGCCACGCGACCCAGGGTGCGCGTGCGCCTGCCGCAGACGAGAATCGGCGTGCCGGTCGGTGCGTGGCGCGGGTAGCCGTCGGCGTAGCCGCACGCCACGATGCCGATTCGCATCGGCCCGCTCGCCGTATACGTGCCCCCGTATCCGACGCTGTCGCCGGGGCGCAGGTCGCGAACCGCGATCAATTCGCTCGCTAACGTCATCGCGGGCTTCAAGCCCAGCGCCTCGGCGCTTTCGTCGGGAAACGGCGAGCAGCCGTAGAGCATGATGCCCGGCCTCACCCAGTCCTTGTGCGACTCCGGATAACGCAGGAGCGCGGCGGAATTGGCGAGGCTTCGCGGAAGATCGACGCCCGTGGTCGCCGCCTCGAAGCGCTCGAGCTGCCACCTGACGCCGCGCTTTCCGTCGGCGTCGGCGAAATGCGTCATGAGCGCGACCGCACCGACGCCCGGACAATTGCGCAGGCGATCGAGCACGCCGCTAAGATCCTCCACCGGGAAGCCGAGCCGGTTCATGCCGGTGTTCAGCTTCGCGACCACCGCGATCCTGCCCGGCAATCGCGCCTCCTCGAGCATCGCCAGCTGCTCCGGGTTGTGCACCACGGTGGTGAGACCGTGCGCCGCGATGGGTTCGAGCTCCTCCGGCGAGAAAAATCCCTGCAGGAGCAGTATCGGGCGCCGCTCGCCCGTGCGCCGCAGCTCGAGCGCCGCCTCCAGCTCGATCAACGCAAGACCCTCGGCTGCGGCGAACGCCCGGGCCGCGCGCGCGAGGCCGTGACCGTAGGCATTCGCCTTCACCACCGCGCAGATGCGCGAACGGGGTGCACGGAGCCTCGCCGCGCCGAGGTTGTGGCGGAGCGCGGCGGAATCGATGCGGGCTCGGATGGGGCGCATGGCCCGCCATTCGACCATAAAACCAGCAGTCCCGGCGAGCAGCCAAGGAGAACCTTACGCACCTCCCAAATGACTCATGGTATAAAGCGGGCGGCCAAAGGCGTTTACGTTCCGTGACGCTCGCGCCGGACGCAAGGAATCGATGAATCGCCGCTTCAGCACTTACGACTTCGCTCACCGCGGGCGCCGGAAATCATGAAGCGGGGTTTTTACACGATCATGGCGGCGCAGTTTTTCAGCTCGCTCGCCGACAACGCCCTGCTGATCGCCGCAATCGCCCAGCTGCTCGAGCTCGACGGTCCGGCGTGGATGGTGCCACTGCTGAAATTCTTCTTCACCGTATCCTACGTGGCGCTCGCCGCGTTCGTCGGGGCTTTCGCCGACGCGATTCCGAAGGGCCGGGTGATGTTCATCACCAACACGATCAAGATCGCCGGCTGCGTGATGATGTTCTTCACCGATTACGTCGAGTTCGCCGGCATTCCCGGATACGCGCTGGTGCTGGCCGCCTACGCGGTGGTGGGGTTCGGCGCGGCCGCCTACTCTCCTGCGAAGTACGGGATCCTCACCGAGCTGCTGCCTCCGGAGAAGCTCGTCGCCGCCAACGGCTGGATCGAAGGGCTGACGGTCGCTTCGATCATCCTCGGAACGGTGCTCGGCGGGGCGCTGATCAGCCCGCGCATCGCCACCGTGCTGCTCGCGATCGACATACCGCGCATCGACACCGGCATCGAAACCCCGGCCGAGGCCGCAATCCTCGTCATCGCCGCGATTTACGTCATTGCCGCGATTTTCAACCTCTTCATCCCGGATACCGGCGCGCGCTACGGCCAGCAGCAGACCAATCCCCTGTTGCTGATGCGCGATTTCTACACCTGCTTCACCGCGCTCTGGAAGGACAAGCTGGGGCAGATCTCGCTTGCGGTGACCACGCTCTTCTGGGGAGCGGGGGCGACCTTGCAGTTCCTCGTGCTGCAATGGGCAGCGGTTCACCTCGGGCTTCCGCTGGACAAGGGCGCGCTCCTCCAGGGGATCACGGCGGTAGGCGTCGCGCTCGGCGCGGTGATTGCGGGACGCTTCATCTCCTTGCGGCAGTCCCTCAACGTGCTGCCGGCCGGCATCGCGATGGGCACAGTGGTCATCGGGAGCACCGCGGTTACGTGCTCCTCTCGGCCGGCCATTCGATCGCCGTGCAGAATTTCAACGAGAACATCTCGATCCTCCTCATGCTCGCCCTCTATTCCGCGATGATCAAGGCCGACGTCCACATCAACACCATCATCGTGTCCTTCGGCACGTTCGTCGTGGCCGCGATGCTCGCGGTGATGCTGCGCCACCGGTACAACCAGAGCCGCGGCGATTCGCTGCACCTCATCGGAATGAAAACCAGCAAGCAACGCGGATATCCTTGATTTTCCGCCGGGGCGCCCCCACGTCCTGCAGACCATGGGCGCCAATCCGGTACTCGATGACGGTGCGCCGCGGTCGGCTTCCCCGGCGCGCGGCGAAGGCGACGCCGCCCTGCTCGACGCCTATTCCGCTGCGGTGGTCGCGGCGTCCGACCGCGTCAGCCCCGCCGTCGTTCACGTCGAGGTCGCTCAAGTCGCGCGCCCGGCCGAGGGCGAGGCGCCGCGCCGCGGCAGCGGCTCGGGATTCGTGTTTACTCCCGACGGCTTCATTCTCACCAACAGCCATGTGGTGCACGGCGCTCGCTCGATCCAGGTGAGCTTCGCCGACGGCGCGGGCTTCGACGCGGATTTGGTTGGCGACGATCCCGACACCGACGTCGCGGTGATCCGCATCGGCGGGCACCAGCTTTCCACCGCGGCGCTGGGAAGCTCGCGCGGCCTGCGCGTCGGCCAGCTTGCGATTGCGATCGGCAATCCCTACGGCTTTCAGCACACGGTGACGACCGGCGTGGTGAGCGCGCTCGGCCGCAGCTTGCGGGCAACGACCGGACGGCTGATCGACGACGTGATCCAGACCGACGCAGCGCTCAATCCGGGCAACTCGGGTGGGCCGCTCGTGAACTCCCAGGGCGAAGTGATCGGCGTCAACACCGCGATCATTCCGTTCGCTCAGGGAATCTGCTTCGCCACGGCCATCGACACGGCCAAATGGGTGGTGGAGCAGCTGCTGCGTTTCGGGCGGGTGCGCCGCGGCTATATCGGCGTGGGCGGCGCGACCACCCCTCTTTCGCGCCGCGCCGTGCGCTTTCACGGGCTCGCAGCCGGGGCGGGAGTGCGCGTCGAGTCGATCGAGCCCGGCGGCGCCGCGCAGCAGGCGGGCATCGAGCCGGGAGACGTCATCATCGGCTATGACGGAGAAAACGTCGCGGGAGTCGACGAGCTGCACCGGCTGCTCAGCGCGGAGCGGATCGGCAAGACCACGAAAGTGACGCTCCTGCGCCGCACGCAAAAGCTCGATCTGCCGATCCGGGCCGCTGAATTGCCGCCCAGGCCCTAGGCGTTCACAGCACCACGGGCTTGTCCGGCAGCTCGTTCGCGCCTTTGCCCGAAGGCGGAAAGCGCGCAGCCAGCAAATCGCTGATCGCGCGCACGCCGAGCACCACGCCGCGCTCGAACTGCCCGCGAGCGAATTCCCGCTGCATTTCGCCGCAGATCGCTTCCCACGCCGCGGTCCCGACCTTGGAATGGATCCCGCGGTCGGCGACGATTTCGACGCGCCGGTCGGCGAGCAGAAGATAGATCAGTACACCGGAGTTGTGCTCGGTGTCCCAGACGCGCAGCCGGCCGAACCACTCCACCGCGCGCCCGCGGGACTGGACGCCGCGAAGGAGCTCGCCCAAGGGCAGCGAAGCCTCGACGGCTTGAAGTTCATCGTCTCACCAGCTGCCGGAGGCACCGCCTCCGCTGAATCCGCCGCCGCCTCCGCTGAATCCACCGCCGCCGAAATCTCCGCCTCCGCCGGACCAGCCGCCGCCCGACCAGCCGCCGCCGGGCCAACCGCCGCTCGACCAGCCACCGCGGCGGTTGCCCAATCCGTTGACGAGCGCGATGACAAATCCGATCAATCCCCCGATGACCGCGAACGCGAGCGCGCCCGCCGCCACCCAGACGATGGCGCCGACGATCCCTCCGGAAATCCCGGCCCCGATGACCCGGCCGAATAAGCGCCTGAAGATTGCATCGGTCAGAACCAGCACGACGAACAGCAGGAATATGGTCTGGAAATCGATCGCGTGATGAACGCCTTTGATGAATACTCCCGAGGGCGGCGCAGGCAGGCCTTCTCCCTCGATCAGCTTCATGACCGCGTCGGTTCCAGCGGCGATGCCGCCGTAGAAATCGCCGGTGCCAAAATGCGGCGCGATCACGTCGCTCACGATCCGCTTGGCGATGACATCGGGAATCGCGCCCTCGAGACCCGTGCCGACTTCGAAACGAAGTTTCCTGTCGTTCTTGGCGACGACCAGAATGACGCCGTCCTCAGCGCGCGCGCGGCCGATTTTCCAGGCTTCGGCCAGGCGGATCGAGTACGCCTCGATGGTCTCGGGCTGGGTCGAAGGCAGCATCAGCACCGCGATCTGGCTGCCTTTGCCGCGCTCGAAGCCGGCGAGGCGCGACTCGAGATCTTGAATCTGCGGCCCCGACAGCGTCGCGGTGAGATCGGTGACGTGCGCCTTGAGCGGCGGCACCGCGACCTCGCCCGAAGCGGACGACACGGCCGCAAGCAGGAGAATCGCGCCGGCCGCGACTAGGCCGAGCCAGCGTTTGAGCATCGCGGATTACTGCTTGGCCGGCGCGCCGGGCTTGCCGAAATCGACCGTCGGCGGCTTCGAGATGGCCTTTTCGTCTTCGACGCTGAAGCTCGGCTTCACCTGGTAGCCGAACAGCATCGCCGTGAGGTTGACCGGGAATTGGCGGATGAGCACGTTGTATTCTTGTACCGCTTTTATGTAGCGGTTGCGTGCGACCGCGATGCGGTTCTCGGTGCCTTCGAGCTGCGCCTGCAGGTCGCGGAAGTTCGCATCCGACTTGAGCTGAGGGTAATTCTCGGCGACGAGCAGCAGCCGCGAGAGCGCGCTCGACATCCCCGCCTGCGCCTGCTGGAAGCGCCGGAACGCCGCTTCGTCGTTGAGGAGCTCTGGCGTCGCCTGGATGCTGCCGACCCGCGAGCGCGCCTCGGTAACCTGGATCAACACCTGCTGCTCCTGCGCCGCGAACCCCTTGACCGTGTTGACCAAGTTAGGAATGAGATCGTTGCGCCGCTGGTACTGGTTGAGCACCTCCGACCAGGCCGCCTTGACCTGCTCGTCGCCTCGCTGGATGTCGTTGTAGCCGCAACCCGCCAACCCCACGGTGATCAGGACGACGACCGCTGCAAGTAGCTTGCGCATGGATTCCTCCCTGAAAGTCGTGCCCCTGAATTGGGGACGCCGCTCCGGATTACAAGGCCGCGATGCTGCGCCGGGCGAAGCACAAGTCTTCCCAGGCCTTGGCCTTGTCGGGAAGATTGCGCAGCAGATAAGCCGGGTGATAGGTCACGATGAGGGGCACGCCCTGATAGCGATGCAGCCGCCCGCGCAGGCTCGCGATGCTCGCCTCGGTGTTGAGCAGCGCCTGCACGGCAAAGCGGCCCATCGCGAGGATCAGTTTCGGCCGGATGAGCTCCAGCTGGCGCAGCAGATGGGGCGTGCACTGGGCCACCTCGAAGGGCTCCGGATTGCGGTTGCCCGGCGGACGGCACTTGAGCACGTTGCAGATGTAGACGTTCTCGCCGCGCGCGAGGCCGATCGCGGCAAGCATGTTGTCGAGCAGGCGGCCGGCCTGCCCCACGAAAGGTTCACCGCGCGCGTCTTCCTCGGCACCGGGCGCCTCGCCCACCAGCAACCAGTCGGCCTGCTCGTCGCCGACGCCGAACACCGTTTGCGTGCAGGTCTTGCGCAAGCCGCAGGCCTCGCAAGCCGCCACGGCGGTCTTCAGCTCCGGCCAGTCCATGCGCAGAATGCGCGCCGCGCGGTCATCGGCGAGATCGAGCTTGGCAGCCGCCACGAGCCCCGGAACGGGAGGAAGGATTTGCGGAGGACGACGCGGCGGCGGCGGTTTCAAAACCGCCGGCGCGCGCGAGCGGCTTTCCCCGGATTTTTTTTCCTGATCCCGAATCCCCGGTCCTAGTGCCCGCTTCGGCCCGCGCAGCTTCCACACGGGAGCGAGTCCCATCTCTTCCAGGTAGCGCTCGCTCCGAGCGCTCACAGATCGAGCGCGAGAACCAGCGCGTCCTCGCGGCCTCGATGCGCCGGATAGTAGCCGCGCCGAACGCCGACCTGCTTGAAGCCGTAGCCGGTATAGAGGCGCCGCCCCACCTCGTTCGTAGGCCGGACTTCGAGGAACAGGACCTTCGCCTCGCGCTCTCGCGCGATTCCGACCACGTGCTCGAGCAGGCTGCGCCCGTGGCCCCGGCGCTGCGCATGGGCGGCGACGCTCAAGTTCAGGAGATGGGCTTCGCCCGCGGCAAGCAAGAGCACCGCGTAACCGATCAGCTGTCTGCCGTCGCGGTATGCAAAGCAGCCGTACCCGGCGCGCAGCGAGTCGCGGAAATTCCCGAGCGTCCAGGGAAATTCGTAGAGGCTCTCCTCGATCTCGACCACCGAGCGAAGATCGGCCTCGCTCATCGGCTCGAGGCTAGGGGCAGGTCGAAGTACCGCGCTCATCAGCGTTCGCTCGTCTTGAGCGCGACCTTGTCGCGCAGATACACCGGCACCGCCGCGGCGGCATCCTTCGCTTCACCCGCAGCAAAACGCGGCATCGCGAGCTTCAGCACCGCTCGCGCAGTCGGGGCCGCCTCGGGACGGACCGCCGAAACGCATTCTCCCAGCCGGGCCGCGAGGAGTTCGCGATAGGCGGCGAAACCGTCGCCACAGCCGATCCAGTTCTCCCCGGGCACGAGAGGCACGGCCTCGGGCCGGTACACGCCGGGAGCGGAAACTTCTTCCCATCCGGCACCCGCCCTCCGGTAGGCGGCATGATACACCTCGCCCTTGTGCGCATCGAGGCAGGCGATGATCCGGGAGCCTGCGGCCTCTTGCGCCGCTTCTTCCGCCGCTTCTTCCGCAAGAGCGAGCAGAGTCCCGATTCCGACCACGCCGATGCCGCGTGCCAGCGCGAGTCCCTGCGTCACACCCGCCGCAATGCGAAGCCCGGTAAACGAGCCCGGACCCGCACCGTAGGCGATGCCCTGGATCTGCGCGAATTCGAGCCGCGCCTCGACGAGCACTTGATCGACCATGTCGAGGATCCTCTCCGCGTGGCGCTGACCGGCGCGCTCGTGACGCGCAAACAGCGCCTCGCCGCGGCTTGCCGCTACCGAGCAGAAA
>VBCJ01000306.1 GCA_005884335.1 Betaproteobacteria bacterium
CTGTTCGGAAGCCGGACCAGGGTCTCGGTATGGAACCGATCGGTCATGCCGGGCGGATCCGTGTGCCGGTCGCAAAGACGGTACTGGATCCTCGTCATCCCCGTCGTGCTCAAATATCCCAGCCACGTAACCTGTACTGGGGCCGGCTGCTGCGCAAAAACGGCGAGCCGAAAAAAGCCGCTGTGTCCGGACAGATCGACGAGAATGTCGATCCCGTCGCGGTTGATCGTCTCGGCCAGGCCGGCATCGGACATCGAGGCCGCGTCGCGCCACACGTCCGCATGCGCCTGCACCTGCCGCGTGAAATCGTCCACCGTGTTGCCGGTCCAGTAGCAAAAGATCTCGCAGGCCGACCGGTCGTGCCGTTCGAGCAAGGGGATTGCGAAAAACGCGACTGGGTGAAAGTTGAAATCGCCCGATACGTAGCCGACGCGAAGACGCCGCTCCGGGTCCCTGGAATTGCGGAACGGCACGAATCGCCGCGCAATAGCCCTCTCGAGCCGCACGCCAAAATCTCTGTGCCTGACAAAAAGAGCTTCGCTGGAGATCTCGTCCCAGCAGGTAAGCACGAACAATTCAGTGGATTCGATATCGAGCCTGCCCGGGTCAAGCTTTCGCGCCGCGCCGAGGACTTCCAAGGCTTCGGGGATGCGGGCCTGACCTCTGAGGATATTCCCCAGCATTCCGTACGCAGGCACGAGCCCGGGATCGATCGCGATCGCGCGCCGCAGCGCGGCCTCCGCTTCGGAAAGCCTGCGCAGTTTCCACAGCACGGCTGCATAGTTGAACAAGACCCCGGCCCAGTCCGGCCGTTGTTTCAGCGCGCTTTCCAGCGCGCTTGCGGCAGCGCTCAGGTCGCCCCGTGATTCGTACAGATTGGACAAGACGACCTGCGCCTCGGGAAACTCCGGCTTGCGACCGAGCGCCGCTCGAATCAGAGGCTCGGCCCGCTCCAGATCCCGGCGCCCGCACAGCACCTTGCCGAGGTTGTAATTGGCGTAAGCATCGCCCGGATCGATCGCAAGAGCCGCTTCATACGATCTGATCGCCGCGTCGATGTCGCCGGCGGCTTCCAGTCCTATGCCGAGATTGAGATGGGCTTTGGCGTAGTCGGGAGCGGCAGCCACGGCCTTGCGGTATTGCTCGCAAGCGTCGCGGAGGTTGCCCGAACTTTCCGCTGTATTGCCTTCGGCAATCAGCGCATCGGCAATGTCATTCGCGCGGGCCACGTGCCTGATGGTCGACTACTTCAGCACCGACTTCAGCAGCTTGCCCATCTCCGCGGGATTCTTCGTGATCTTGATGCCGCATTCCTCCATGACCGCGAGTTTCTCCTGCGCGGTGCCCTTGCCGCCCGAGATGATCGCGCCGGCGTGGCCCATGCGCTTCCCGGGGGGCGCGGTGACGCCCGCGATGAAGCCGACGACGGGCTTTTTCATGTTGCCCTTCACCCAGAGCGCGGCGGTCTCCTCGTCCGAGCCGCCGATCTCCCCCACCATGATGACCGCGTCGGTCTCCGTATCGTCGTTGAACATCTTGAGCACGTCGATGTGCTTCAGCCCGTTTACCGGATCACCGCCGATGCCGACGCAGGACGACTGCCCGAGACCGAGCTCCATCAGCTGGCCCACCGCTTCGTAAGTGAGCGTTCCGGAGCGCGACACGACGCCGACGCGGCCTTTCTTGTGGATGTGGCCCGGCATGATGCCGATTTTGATTTCATCGGGGGTGATCACGCCGGGGCAGTTGGGCCCGACGAGCTTCGTTCTCCTGCCTTGCATCTTGTACTTCGTGCGGATCATGTCGCGCACCGGGATGCCCTCGGTGATGCAGATGACGAGATCGAGATCGGCCTCGACCGCCTCGTCGATCGCTGCGGCGGCGAAAGGCGGCGGCACGTAGATCACCGAGACGTTGGCGCCGGTCTTCTGCTTCGCTTCCTTCACCGTGGCGAAGATCGGAATGCCCTCGTACGTTTCCCCCGGCTTTCTCGGATTCACGCCGGCAACGTAGCAGTTCCCGCCGTTCGCGTACTCCTTGCCCATCTTGGTGTGGAACTGGCCGGTCTTGCCGGTGATGCCCTGCGTCATCACGCGGGTGTTCTTGTTGATGAGGATGGACATCAGGTCTTTCCCTTCGCCGCTCTTGACCCGCCTTCGGCGGCGGCGACGACTTTCTGCGCGGCATCCGCCATGTTCGCGCCCGAAATGATCGGCAGCCCCGATTCAGCGAGGATCTTCTTGCCGAGTTCGACGTTGGTGCCTTCCAGCCGCACCACCAGCGGCACCCTGAGGCTCACCTGCCTCGCCGCGGCGACCACGCCAGCGGCGATCACGTCGCACTTCATGATGCCGCCGAAGATGTTGACGAGGATCGCTTTCAGGTGCGGGATGCGCAGCATGATCTTGAAGGCCTCGGTGACTTTCTCCGTGGTCGCGCCCCCGCCCACGTCGAGAAAGTTGGCGGGACTGCCGCCGTAGAGCTTGATGATGTCCATGGTCGCCATCGCGAGGCCCGCGCCGTTCACCAGGCAGCCGATGTCGCCGTCCAGTTGTATATAGTTGAGATCGTACTTGGATGCTTCGACCTCGGCCGGATCTTCCTCGTCGAGGTCGCGCAGCTGCTGCCACTCCGGGTGGCGGAAGGCCGCGTTGTCGTCGAAATTGATCTTGGCGTCGAGCGCAAGCACTTTGCCGTCGCCGGTGAGGATGAGCGGGTTGATCTCGGCGAGGCTGCAATCGGTTTCTTCGAAGGCCTGGTACAGACCCTTCAGGGTAGTGCGCGCTTGCGGAACGCTCGCGTCCGGTATGTCGATTTTCTTCGCGATGCCGTCGGCCTCGGTGTCCTTCAGCCCGGTGCCGGGGTCGACGAACACCGTGTGGATCCTGTCGGGCGTCTTCGCCGCGACTTCCTCGATGTCCACGCCGCCTTCGCTCGAGGCCATGAGCGCGACGCGCTGCGTGCCGCGATCCACCACCATGCCGACGTAGAGCTCCTTCTTGATGTCGGCGCCCTCCTCGATCAAGAGCCGCCGCACTTTCTGCCCTTCGGGCCCGGTCTGGTGCGTTTTCAGCATCATGCCGAGGATCCTCCCGGCCCACTCGCGCACTTCCTCCGGAGATTTCGCCACTTTCACCCCGCCGCCCTTGCCGCGGCCGCCCGCGTGGATCTGCGCCTTTACAACCCAGACCTTGCCGCCCAGTTGTTGCGCGGCCTTCGCCGCTTCCTCGACCGAGAAGCAGGGAACGCCGCGCGGCGTTGCGACGCCGTACCTGCGCAGGATTTCCTTGGCCTGGTATTCGTGGATTTTCATGTTGGTTTTGCGCCGATTCGAGGGACGGATTGTTCTGCAGCGCCGCGGGGGCGCGCATTGATGGCAGTCAAGCCGGCAGGATAGCGGGTCACATGCCTTTGAACAGGTGGGCGTAGCTGCGGCTGACTTCCAGCTTCTCGGGCCTTCCCTTGACCGCCACGAGCTGGCGCCCGCGCTCGTCGCGGATGATGCCGGCGATGGCGCGCGTGTTGATCAGCGTCGAGCGGTGGATCTGCCAGAACTGCGCCGGATCGAGCTCGGCGAGGAGCTCCTTGATGGGCTTCCTGATCAGCGCTTCCTGCTGCGCGGTCTGCACGCGCGTGTACTTCTCGTCGGCGACGAAGAACAGCACGTCGTCGACCGGGATCATCTGGATCTGGTTGCCGACAGAGGCCTGGATCCACTTCAGCCGCGACGCCGGTTCCAGTTTCTCCGCCAGCCT
>VBCJ01000125.1 GCA_005884335.1 Betaproteobacteria bacterium
GCGATCCCCCACGTCCGCGCCGGAAAGCTGCGCGCGCTGGCCGTGACGACCGCGAGGCGCTCGGCGCTCGTTCCGGAGATTCCGACGGTCGCCGAATCCGGTGTCCCGGGCTTCGACGTGCCGAGTGCCACGGGGATTCTCGCGCCCGCGGGAACGCCTACGGACGTCGTCGCCAAGATCAACGCATCGATCAACCGGGCGCTCGCGATCGAGGAGGTGCGCCAACGGCTCAATGCGCAAGGCTTCGAGCCCGCGCCCGCAACTCCGGAAGAGTTCGGCGCGTTCCTCGCTTCCGAGGTCCGAAAGTACGCGAAAATCATCCGGGAAGCCGGCGTGCGAATCGATTAGCGGGCGGCCTTATAATCGTTCGCATCCCCGATCGAGGAGAAGAATTCCATGAGCCGAAGTCCTGACCCATCCCGCCGTCGCGTGCTCGCCGCGCTTGCCGCCTCGGCGGCCGTTGCGCCGTTCGGCGCGCTCGCTCAGGGAATTTCCAAGCGTCCGGTGCGGATCATCGTTCCGTTTACGCCCGCGGCCGGGCCGGACATCGTGGCGCGGCTGCTCGCGCCCAGGCTGCAGGCGCGCTGGGACCAGCCTTTCTTCGTCGAGAACAAGCCAGGCGCATCGGGAACGATCGGGACCGAGGTGGTGGTGAAGTCGCCGCCCGACGGCCACACGATCATGGTCGGCCCGGCGTCTATCGTCACCGCGCCGCATCTTTATCCGAAGATCAAGGCGGGGCAGATCAAGGTGCTCGGCGAGAGCCTGAAGGAGCGCCATCCCTTGTTTCCCGACATTCCCTCGCTGCACGAGCAGGGCGTGACCGGCTACGACGTGGACCTGTGGATCGGTGTGTGGGCGCCCCCGGGAATGCCCGCGGACCTCCTCGCGAAATACAACTCGGAAATCCGCGCGATCGTCGCACTGCCCGAAATGCGCGAGCAGCTCGCGAGCCAGGGCTTGGTGCCGAACACCGGCACGCCCGAGCAATTCGCCAAGCTCGTCAAGGACGATTTCGAGAAATGGGGGAAGGTGATCCGCGATGCGAAAATCAGGGCGGACTAGATGAAGTCCATCGAAACAGTAGGAATTCTGGGCCTAGGCAAGATGGGGTGCCCGATTGCGGCTCATCTGGTCGCGAAGGGCTTCAAGGTCGTCGGCTACGACCCGCTCGAGGAAGCGCGGAAGAAGGCGGTCGCGCTGGGTGCGCGCAGTGCGGCCTCGGCGCGCGAAGCAGCGCAAGCGAGCAACCTCGTCATCATCGTGGTCGGTTTTGACAGCGAAGTCGAAGAGGTTCTCTTCGGCAAAGAGGGCGTGCTCGAGGGCGCCAGGCCGGGCCTCATCGTCGCGCTCGGCTCGACGGTCGCGCCGCGCTATTCGACGCGGCTCGCGGCGCGCCTCGCGCGGCGGGGACTCGTCCTTCTCGACATCCCGCTCGCGCGCGGGGAGGCGGCCGCCACGGCGGGCAAGCTCCTCGTCTACGGCGCGGGCGACTCCGAGGCCTTCGAGCTCTGCAGACCCGTTCTCGGCGCGTTTGCCTCGGACATTTTCCATCTGGGGCCGGCGGGCGCCGGACAGGTCGCGAAGATGGTCAACAACCTCATCCTTTGGGCGTGCATCGCGGTGAACGACGAAGGCCTGCGACTCGGCCGGGCGCTCGGCGTGGACCCGGAGCGGCTGTGCGCGGCGCTGCGTCACGGCAGCGCGCAAAACTGGGCCATGGACACCCAAGCCGAACGCAGCGGCATGCCTTGGGCGGAGAAAGACATGAGCATCGTCCTGGAGGAGGCGGATCGGGCGCGCCTCAGCCTGCCGCTCGCCGGCACGGTCAAGGAGGCGATCAAGGGCTTGAAGATCCGCATGGGACTCGGCATGCCGGAGATTCCGGAGCACCTCTAGCGCTCCGCGCAAGTCCGACCGCCGATCGGCGTCCGGGTCGTCGGTTCGCGCGGAGTTGACGGCGTCCCGCAAGCTCGGCTACTTTGACGCAGTTTCCCGGGACGGCTCGATCAGGAGCCCGCGGGTCGGCGGCCAACCGCTTCAGAATCGGAGGAGACATGGGTGCATACAGCAATTTGACGTGGCAGCTGCTCGTCCAATTCTTGATCGTGTTGTTTCTCGTCGTGGCCGTCTCAGGCCTCGTGGTGGGGGTCGGGCTCATCGCTTCCAGCCCGAAGATCGTGCAGTACTTCCACGTGCTGAACCGCTGGGTGTCCACCCGCCACGTCCTCAGGCCGGTCGAGGTGCCCGTCGATACGGAGCGGGCCACGCACCGGCATTATCGCTTGCTGGCCGGAGGCTTTGTCCTCGGCGGTCTCATCTCGATTTTCGGCCTGTTGGCGGGACTCGACGCGAGCGCCGTCGGCGCGGCGTTTGCCGAAAAGCGCTTCGCGCCCGTCGTCGCCATCGCCGTGGAAAGCACAAAGTGGGTCCTGATCGTGGGTAGCGCGCTCGGTGTCGTGGTCGGCGCGATGCTGCTTTTTTATCCGAACGCGGAAAGCATGCTCGAAAGATTCGCAAACCAGTGGGTGTCGCCCCGCCGCGCAACCCGAAGCTGGGACGACATGCACATGAACCTGGACGCACTGGTCGAGGCTCATCCCAAGGCCGCCGGCTGGATCATCGCCTGCACCTCGGTAGCGGCGGTGATCTGCGCGATCATCATGCTGGTGCGCTACTACTGAAACGAGAGAGGGCGGATCGCGATTCTCCGGGCGCGGCCGCCCTCGGGGGCTCAGCCCGGCCCGCGCGTCTTTCCGTGAAACCCAAGACGGTTGCGATACTGGAGAGCCGGCTTGGTCGACAGCTCGCCGACCTCGTCGCAAAACACGGCGGGCGGCCGATGCTCGCCCCGGCGCTCGCGGAGGTGCCGGACGTCGACGACGCCACGATCAGGCGGCTGGTCGACGGGCTCGAGTCGCACCCGCCCAAAGCGGTAATTTTTCAGACCGGAGTCGGCACGCAGGCGCTTTTTGCCGCGACCGATTCGCTGGGAATGACGCCGAAGCTTCTCGGCCTGCTGGCGAGCTGCGTGGTGGTCGCTCGCGGGCCCAAGCCCACCGCGGCGCTTCGCTCGCGCGAAGTGCGCATCGATCGCAGCGCCAAGGAGCCCTATACGACCGTCGAGGTGCTGGAATCGCTTCAGGACCTGTCCTTCCGGGGCGAATGCGTCGTGGTCCAGCGCTACGGCGAGACCAACGTGGAGCTGGAAAAGGCGCTGCGGGGAAAGGGCGCGGAAGTCGTGGAAATACCCACTTATCGTTGGGCTCTCCCCGAGAATACCGGACCGCTCGCGGGGCTGATAGCCGCGCTCGAGCGCGGCGAGGTCGATGCCACGGTGTTCACCAGCGCGTCGCAGGCGCACAACCTGTTCGCGCTCGCGAAAAAACTCGGCAGAGAGGGCCCGCTCGCCGCCAACTTGAGCCGGACGCTCGTAGCGTCCATCGGTCCGGTGTGCAGCGCCGCGCTGCGGGAGCACGGCGTGAAAATCGCCCTGGAGGCGAGGCCGCCGAAACTCGGGCCGCTGGTGGCGGTGCTCGACCGGGCGCTGTCGAGCTAGTACAATGCGCGACCTTCCACGTATAGCCTCGATTCAATGTCCCGCTCGATCCGCAACCTCGCGATCATCGCCCACGTCGATCACGGCAAGACGACGCTCGTCGACAAGCTCCTGCACCAGTCGGGCACCTTCGCCGCGCACCAGCACATCGCCGAGCGCGTCATGGATTCCAACGAGCTCGAGCGCGAGCGCGGCATCACCATCCTCGCCAAGAACACCGCGGTCGACTACGAGGGCGTGCACATCAACATCGTCGACACGCCCGGCCACGCCGACTTCGGCGGCGAAGTCGAGCGCTCGCTCTCGATGGTGGACGGCGTGCTGCTGCTGGTGGACGCGGTCGAAGGTCCGATGCCGCAGACGCGCTTTGTCACTCGCAAGGCGCTCGCCCTCGGCTTGAAGCCGATCCTGGTGGTGAACAAGATCGACCGTCCCGGCGCGCGGCCCGACTGGGTGGTCAACGCGACCTTCGACATGATGGACAAACTGGGGGCTTCCGAAGACCAGCTTGATTTTCCGGTGGTGTATACCTCGGCGCTGCTCGGTACGGCAACGCTCGAGCTGGCGCAGCCCGGCGCAAACATGCGCCCCCTGTTTCAGGCCATCCTCACGCGCGTTCCCGCGCCCAAGGGCGACCCGGACGGAGCTCTTCAGCTGCAAATCAGCAATCTCGACTATTCGAGCTACGTTGGGCGCATCGGCATCGGTCGCATTGCGCGAGGTCGGCTCAAGGCCGCGCAGGAAGTGCTCGTTCTGAACGGCGACAAACCACCCGCGAAAGCGAAGGTCAATCAGGTCATGGGATTCCACGGCTTGGAGCGCGTCCAGATGGAAGAAGCGGTCGCGGGGGACATCGTTCTCGTGACCGGCGTTGAGGAGGTCGGCATCGGCGCCACGCTCGCCGACCTCGAGCAGCCCGAGGCCCTGCCCCTACTTAAAGTGGACGAACCCACGCTCACCGTGAACCTGCAGGTCAACACCTCGCCGCTCGCCGGTCGCGAAGGCAAGTTCGTCACCAGCCGCCAGCTGCGCGAGCGCCTGGACCGCGAACTGCAAGCGAACGTCGCGCTGCGCGTCGAAGAAACGGCTGATGCCGACGTGTTTCTGGTCTCGGGACGCGGCGAGCTGCATCTCACCATCCTGCTCGAGAACATGCGCCGCGAAGGCTACGAGCTGGCGGTGTCGCGGCCGCGCGTGGTGATCAAGGAAATCGACGGGGTGAAGTGCGAGCCGTTTGAAATCCTGACCGTGGACGTCGAGGAGCAACACCAGGGTGTGGTGATGGAGGCCTTGGGTGCGCGCCGCGGCGACCTTGTCGACATGATCCCGGACGGCCGCGGCCGGGTGCGCCTCGATTACCGCATCCCGGCTCGCGGGCTGATCGGCTTCCAGAATGAATTCCTCAATCTCACCCGGGGCAACGGCATCGGGAGCCATGTGTTCGACGAGTACGGACCGATGAAGCCCGAGATCCCGTCGCGGCGCAACGGCGTGCTGATTTCCGGCGAACAGGGCGAGGCGGTCGCCTATGCCCTGTGGAAGCTGCAGGAACGCGGACGCATGATGGTCAGCCCCGGCGACAAGGTGTACGAGGGCATGGTGATCGGCCTGCACAGCCGCGAAAACGACCTCGTCGTCAACCCTATTCGCGAGAAGCACCTGACCAACATACGTGCGGCCGGCAAGGACGAAGCGATCCTGCTCACTCCGCCGATCAAGCTGACGCTGGAGCTCGCGGTAGAGTTCATCGATGACGACGAATTTATCGAGATCACGCCGCAGTCGATTCGCATCCGCAAGCGCCATCTCACCGACCACGGTCGCCGCCGCGCCGCGCGCGCCGAGCCGGGCACGGAGGTTTCCGCAGTCTGACTGCGGGAGCCTTTAGGCCATCCGGTAGCGCTTCACCGCTTTCTCGTCCCAGCTGACTCCCGTTCCCGGGCGATCCGGAATCACGGCCGCGCCGTCCTCGATCGCGAGCGGCTCGGCGAGGATCGCCTCCGCCCAGTCCACGTACTCGAGGAAATGACGGGTCGGCGTGACCGCGAGAAGATGCGCGCTCGCTTCCGGGAAAAGATGCGAGGACATCGGTACTGCGCGCTCGGCGGCGAGGCTCGCGGCGCGCTGCCAGCCGGTGACCCCGCCGATCCTTTCGAGGTCCGGCATCACGCAGTCGCACGCGCCCGCCTCGAGCGCTTCGGCCATCTGCTCGGGGAGCGAGAAATTCTCCCCGATCTGCACCGGCGTCGCGAGCTCCCGGGCGAGTTCGGCGCAGCCGCGGTAATCGCCGTGGCGGATCGGTTCCTCGATCCAAGCGATGCCTTCGGAGTCGATCGCGCGGCCGCGTTCCAGGGCCTCGGCAAGGGACAGCGCCTGGTTGAAGTCGACCATCAGCTCGATCGCGTCGGGAAGCTTCTTGCGTACCGCGCGCAGCGCGGCGAGATCGGCCGCGAGCGTCGGGTGGCCGAGGCGCAGCTTGACCGCCCGAAATCCTCCTTCGAGGAGCTTCTCGGCCTCTTCGGCGGCGGCCTCAGGCACCATCAGCCCGAGGCCGTTGCTGTTGTAGGCACGGATGCGGCGCAGCGCTCCGCCGAGAAGCGTGACCAAGGGCTTGCCCGCCGCGACCGCGAGCGCGTCCCAGCAGGCGATGTCGAAACCGGACATCGCCATGCGCACAATGCCCTGCACGCCGATCAGCTTGAAACGGCGCGCGAGCTTTTCCCAGAGATCGGCCGGCGCGACGCGCTCGCCCTTCACGCTGCGCTCGACCTCGCCGAGAACGGTCGCAATCGCCGGCGCCACGGCGCTCAGATAGCAGAACAGATAGGAACGGCCTGTGACGCCTTCCTCGGTTTCGAGGTCGATGAGGAGAAGCGGCGCGCTGCGTATCGTTCCGGCGCTCGTGCCGAGCGGCAGCTTCATCGGAACCTCGACGCCGGTCGCGCGGATGCGGCGCACGGTGAGCCGCGGCGGGCTCACGCGGGCTTTCCGCCCTCGGCGTATAGCGCGAGGATGTCCCACACCGCGCGGTTGGCCGGGGTCGGAACGCCGGCCGCGGCGCCGAGCTGCACCACGCCGCCGGAGAGCCACTCGACTTCCAGCCGGTTGCCGCGCTGAAGGTCGTGCGCCATGGAGGCGGTCATGTCGTCGGGAAGCCCGTCGGCGCGGGCGAGGCAGGCATCGGCATAGTCGGCGGGGAGGGCGATGCCCTGCGCGCGCCCCACCGCGACCACTTCGCGCATGATCTCGAGCAGGAAGGCGCGCGTGCGCGGGTTCGTGCGGATCGGCCCGATGGTGGTGCGCATCGCGGTGGTGGTCGCCGAAATTCCCACCAGGAAGGCGTACTTCTCCCAGATCGCGCGGCGCACATCGTTGCTCAGCTCCGAGGTCACGCCCGCCTTGAGCAGGGCCTCGTGAAGAAAGCGCGCCCGCTCGGAGATCCTGCCGTCATACTCGCCCAGCACCACGCGCTGCATCGTCCCAGTCTGGTGGATCACGCCCGGGCGCGAGAGGGTGGTTGCGACGTAGCCGACGCCGCCCATCACCGGCGCGTCGCCGAGCTCGCGGCGCAGGATGTCGTCTTTGATCACGCCGTTTTGCAGCGAGATCACCCCAGTCCCGGGCTTGAGAAGCGGCCGGATCTGCTTGGCCGCGCCTTCCGTGTCCCACAGCTTGACCGAGAGAATGACGAGATCGACCGGCCCCAGCTTGGCGGGATCGTCGGTGGCGCGCACCTTCGGCACGCGGATATCGCCCTGGGGCTCGTTCTCGATGGTGAGGCCGCGCTCGCGCATCGCGGCGAGATGCGCGCCGCGCGCGATGAAGCTCACGTCGTAGCCGGCGTGCGCGAGCCGCCCGCCGAAGAAGCCGCCGACTCCGCCCGAACCCATCATTGCGATCTTCATGGGTCGAATGGTAACCTGCCTCGTCGCGGGCAAAGGAGGAATCATGATCCGCGTAGTTCTTCGCGGCGCCACTGCGGCGACGATGGTGGTTTGCGCGCTCGCACCGCTCACCGTCGTCGCGCAGGCCTGGCCGACGAAGCCGGTGAAATTCGTCGTTCCGTTTCCGCCGGGCGGTTCGGTCGATCCGCTCGCGCGCGTGCTCGGCGCCAGGCTCGCGGACTCTCTGGGGCAGCAGTTCATCGTCGAGAACAAGACCGGCGCCGGGGGCTCGATCGGCACGGCGTTCGTCGCGAAGAGCGCTCCGGACGGCTACACCTACGTGGTCGTGTTCGACACCCACGCGGTGAACCCGGCGCTGATCCCGAACCTTCCGTACGACACCGTGAACGACTTCGCCCCGGTGATGCTCGTCGGGACGGCGCCGATGGCGATCGTCGCCAACGTCGCCAAACCCTACAGGAACTTCGGCGACGTGATCCGGGCGGCCAAGGCGAAGCCGGAGGCGCTCAGCATCGGCTCGGTGGGCAACGGCAGCCTCGGCCACCTCGCCATGATCCTGCTGCAACAGGCGGGGGGCTTCAAGATCACCCACATTCCCTACAAGGGCGGCGGGCCGATGATGACCGACGTGATGGGCAGCCAGATCGACCTCGGCATCGCATCGGTTGCGGCGCTGTCCGCGAACGTGAAAGGCGGAAAGCTGCGCGCGCTCGCCCTCACCGGCGACAAGCGCTCGCACGTGATGCCCGACGTGCCGACTCTCGCGGAGCAGGGCTTTCCGGGCTTCTCGGCGTTTGCGTGGTGGGGCATCTTCGCGCCGGCCGGCACGCCCAAGCCGGTCCTCGACAAGTTCCACGCCGAGCTGGTGAAGGTGCTCAACCAGCCGGACCTGCGCAGGCAGCTCACCGAGACCCTCGGCATGGATCTCGCCTCGAGCAGCCCGGAGGCGCTGCAGAAATTCCTGGTGGGCGAGATCAATCGCTGGGGCAACGTCGTGCGGAGCAACAGCGTCCGCGCGGATTGAAGGGCGATGAGAGTCGCTTGTGGCATCTTGAGTGCGGCGCTGCTGTGCGCTTCCGCCGCGGGGCAGGACTATCCGGGAAAACCGGTGCGGCTCCTCATCGGTTTTCCGACCGGCGGCAACGTCGACGTCGTGGGCCGGATCGTCGCGCAGAAGATGAGCGAAGGGTTCGGCCAACAGGTTCTTCCCGAGAACCGGACCGGGGCGGGCTCGATCATCGCCAACGAGCACGTCGCCAAATCCGCTCCCGACGGCTACACCCTGCTGGTCGTGAGCGGCGCCTTCGTCACGCAGGCGGCGACGATGAGAAAGCTTCCTTACGATCCGATCCGGGATTTTTCCTGGATCTCGACGGTGGTGACCTACCCGCTGGTGCTGTCGGTGCGCTCCGATTCGCGCTTCAAGACGCTCGACGAGTTCATCGGCTACGTGCGGAGCAACCCCGGAAAGGTGAACTATCCCTCACCGGGGATGGGGACGCTCTACCACCTCGCGGGCGAGATGTTCGTTTCGATGGCGGGAATCGACATGCAGCACGTGCCGTTCCGCGGCGGTTCTGAGCCCCTGACCGAGGTGCTCTCCGGCCGCATGGAGCTGCTCATCGACGCGCTCACCAATTCGTACCCGCATATCCAGGGCGGCAAGTTCAGGCCGCTCGCGGTTACATCGCTTGCGCGCTCGGCTTCGCTTCCCAACGTGCCGACCGTCGCGCAGAGCGTGCCGGGCTACGAGGCGAGCTCCTTTCTCGGCATCGCCGGTCCGCCCGGCATGCCGGGCGCGATCGTCGAGCGAGCCAACCGGGAAGTGCGACGTGTGGTCGCGCTCCCCGAGATCGCGCGGCGCTTCGCCGAGTGGGGTGGCACGCCGAGCGCGAGCAGCCCGGAAGAAATGCGCCGCCTCGTTCGCGCCGAGATCGAAAAATGGAAGCGGGTCGTCGAAGCGAGAAAGATCGAGCTGCCGTGATCAAGGTGAACCTGCTCCCGCCCGCCGCCCTTCTCCTGGCCTTGGTCTGCGCCGGAGCCGCGGCGCAAACGGGGTACCCCTCGAAGCCGGTGCGCTTCATCGTTCCCTCCGCGGCCGGCGGCGGCACCGACATCATCGCCCGCGCCCTCGCGCAGAAGCTCTCCGAATCGCTCGGAGCGCAGTTCGTCGTTGACAATCGCCCGGGCGCCGGCCAGATGATCGGCATCGAGATGGCCGCCAAATCCCCCGCCGACGGCCACACGATCCTGATGGCCGCGAGCACACTCGCGATCAATCCGATCATGTACAAGAAGGTGCCTTACGATCCGCTGCGCGATTTTGCGCCGATCACGCAGGCGGCGTCGCTCGCGAACGTACTCGTGGTACACCCTTCGCTGCCGGTGAAATCGGTTGCGGAATTGATCGCGTACGCCAAACAGCGCCCGGGCCAGCTCAATTTCGCATCGGCGGGCATCGGCACCTCGCCGCAGATGTCGATCGAGCTCTTCAAGAGCATGGCGGGAATCGACATGGTCCACATCCCCTACAAGGGAACCAGTCCTGGCGTGGTGGATCTCCTGGCCGGGCAGGTGTCGGTGATGGCGCCGAACCTGCTCACCGCGCTGCCGCACATCAAGGCGGGGAAGCTGCGCGCGCTCGCGGTGACGAGCGCGAAACGAAGCGAGGGATTGCCGGAGGTTCCGACGATCGCCGAATCCGGGCTCCCGGGTTACGATTCGACCCAGTGGTACGGAGTTCTCGCGCCGGCGGGAACCTCGCGCGGGATCGTCGTACACCTGCACGACGAGATCGTGCGCGGCCTGCGCGCACCCGATGTGTTGCAACGGCTGGCGGCGGACGGAGCGGAGCCCGTGGGCAGCAGTCCCGAGGAGTTCGCAGCGTTCATCAAGTCGGAGATCGACAAATGGGCGAGAGTGGCAAGCGCCGCCGGCATCCGCGCCGAATGAATTTGCGCTGCTGTCTGTTCGCTTTCCTCGCGGGGGTGGGCTGCAGCGCGCTCGCCGAGGGTTATCCGGAGCGCCCGGTCCGCCTGGTCGTTCCTCAGGCGGCGGGGAGCGCGACCGACGCGGTGGCGCGCATCCTCGCCGCCGAGCTGCCGAACCAGCTCGGACAGCTCGTGGTCGTCGAGAACAAGCCGGGGGGCGCGCTGACGATCGGGCTGGACTTCATCGCGAAGTCCGCGCCCGACGGCTACACGATCGGCATGGGGCCGGTGGGAGCGCTCGCGATCACGCGCCACATGGTGGCGAAGCTTCCCTACGATATCGAACGGGATTTCCAGCCGATCGCGCTCGCGACCCGCGGGCACCTGTTGCTCGCCGTCTCGCCTTCGCTGCCGGTGGACTCGTTGCAGGAGCTGATCGAGTACGCGCGCAAGAACCCGGGCAAGCTCATGAACGCCTCTTCGAGCAACGGCTCGCCGGGACACGTGGGCGGCGAGCTCTTCAAATACATGACCGGCACGCAGATCGTGCACGTACCCTACAAGGGCGGGGCGATGGCCATCAACGACCTGATCGCCGGCCACGTGCAGCTGATGTTCGAAAGCCTCAACTCGATCTCCACCCACGCGCGCTCGGGCAAGGTCAAAGCGCTCGCCGTGAGCGGCCCGCGACGCTCACCGGGGTTTCCGAACCTGCCGACGATCGCCGAGGCGGGAGTCCCGGGCTACGACGCGACCACCTGGAGCGGCGTGATCGGACCCGCGGGGATGGCGAGGCCCGTCGTCGACAAGCTGAATTCCTCGATCAACAAGGCGATCGGTTCGCCTGCGTTCAAGGCGAGGTTCGGCGAGATCGGGGACGAACCGGCGGGCGGCACTCCCGAGGAGTTCGCGGAAGTGATACGCAGGGACTCGGCGAAGTGGGCCGAAGTCGTGAAGCGCTCCGGGGCCAAGATCGATTGAAAATCCTGTAGTCCGTTCTGCCCTTCGTGCGTTCATTTACGAATCGGCCGCGTCGCGCATGTCACAATTTGTGACAATTGCTTACTCCGGCACCCAGGGGTCTTTGCTAGCATGCGGTTGTCGAACGAGACGGAAGGGACGATCATGAGTCGGATCAAAGCGGCCTTGATCTTGAGCGCAGTCCTGCTGGGCGGGATGGCCAGCGCTCCGGCGTTGGCCTGGCACCACGGGCGCGTGCACTTCGGCGTCGTCATCGGCGCTCCGTTCTATCCCTGGTACTACCCTCCCTACCCCTACTACTACTATCCCCCGGCTGTGCCGGCCGCGCCGCCGACTTACATCGAGCAGGGCGGCGCGCAAGCGGCGCCGTCGCAGTCCTCCTCCTATTGGTACTACTGCGCCGAGTCCAAGACTTATTATCCGTACGTCAAGGAATGTCCCGGAGGCTGGCAGCGCGTGACGCCGCAGCCGGCGCCCGGCGGCTGAGCCAGCCATGAATCTCCTACGAGTCTCGACGGTTTTGGCGGCATCGCTCGTGCTGGTCGCGTGTGTAAGCATACCCAAAGGCCCCAGCGTGATGGTGTTGCCCGGCACGGGCAAGAGTTTCGACCAGTTCCGCTACGACGACCTCGAGTGCCGCAATTTCGCCAACGTGCAGGTGGGTGGGGCATCGCCTTCGGATGCGGCCGCCGACAGCTTGGCGAAAAGCGCGGTGCTCGGCACCGTCGTGGGCGCGGCTGCGGGCGCGGCCCTCGGCGGGCAGAGCGGCGCGGCCGCTGGCGCGGGCGGTGGGCTTCTCATCGGTTCGGCCGCCGGGGCAGGCGCCGGAGAAACTTCCGCGTACGGACTCCAGCGGCGCTACGACTACGCCTTCATCCAGTGCATGTATGCAAAGGGCCACAAGGTTCCCGTGTCGGGTCGCCTTACCTCCTCTTCCCCTAGCTACGCGCCTCCACCTCCGCCTCCGCCTCCGCCTCCGCGGTGAGGGGGGCATGAACGCAGGGCATCTGACGGCCGTCTTCGTCGTCGCGACGACGTTCGCGGGGACGCTCGCGCAGGCGCAGACCGGGTGGCCGTCTAAACCGATCCGCTGGATCGTGCCGTTTCCGCCCGGAGGACCCGCCGACGTGGTGACACGCATGCTGTCGGCAAAGCTCGCCGAGCGCGTGGATCAGCCCGCAATCGTCGAGAATCGCGGAGGGGCCGGAGGCAACGTCGGGCACGAAGCGGCGGCGAGGGCCGCGCCGGACGGCTACACCGTCGTGTTCGTCGTTCCCGCGATCATTACCAATCCGTTTTTTCTAAAAGCGAGCATCGACCCGTTCAGGGAGCTTGCCCCGGTCATCCATCTGGACAGCGCGTCGATGGTGCTGTTGACCCACCCCGCGTTTCCCGCGAACACGGTGGCGGAGGTCATCTCGCGTGCGCGCGCAAAGCCCGGCAGCGTGAGCTGTGCTTCCTCCGGCGCACTTCCGCAAGTCGGCTGCGAGATGCTGCGGATCCACGCCGGCGCCGAGATGATCATGGTGCAGTACAAGGGCAACGCTCCGGCGTTGAACGCGCTGATGGGCGGAGAGGTGAACCTCCTTTTCGATGTCGTCAACATCGCGCAGGGACAGGTGAAATCGGGCCGCGTGCGCGCCATCGCTTCGACGAATCCAAAGCGCGGCATCGGCCCCTTCGGCGAGCTTCCGGTGCTCGCCGAAACGATACCGGATTTCGAGCTCGTCACCTGGCACGGCGTGATGGTGCCCGCGGCGACCCCGAGGGACATCGTGTTGCGCCTGAACCGCGAAATCCAGGCGGTGCTGGAAAACCCCGACATCCGCCGGCGATTCGCCGACGGCGGCCTCGACATCACGGGCGGTACGCCCGAGGAATTCGGGGCGATCCTGAAGCGCGACTTCACCAAGTACGGGAAGACTCTGACGGGCGCGGGCATCAAGCCTGAGTAGGCGCCCGGGAGCGGATTCAGGCGGTTGCCGCCATCGCTCCAGCGTTGTCGCGCAGCAGCTTGGAGAACTCCTCCGCGGGCTGCGGCTTGCGGAAAAAATATCCCTGGAACTCGTGGCATCCGTGCTCGGTGAGAAAATCGAGCTGCTCCTGGGTTTCCACTCCCTCCGCGATCACCTTCAGCCGGAGGCTGTGAGCCATCGCGATGATCGCCTGGGTGATCGCGACGTCGTCCGGATCCTGTGGAATGTCCTTGATGAACGAGCGGTCGATCTTGATGCAGTCGAACGGGAACCGCTTGATCGACGCGAGGGACGAGTAACCCGTGCCGAAGTCGTCGATCGCGAGACGGATGCCCATCGACTTGATTCCGTCGAGAATCTTCTTCGAGCTCTGGGTGTCCCGCATCACCATGCTCTCGGTGATTTCGAGCTCGAGGCAGTTCGGTTTGAGCGCACTTTCGCTCAAGGCCCGCTCGATCTCGCGCAGCAGATGCTTGTCCTCGAACTGCCGCGCCGACAGGTTCACCGACACCGTCAGCGGGGCCGCAACGCGGCTCTGTAGGGTCTGGTTGTGCGCGCACGCGATCCTGAGCACCCAGGCTCCGATCGGAACGATCAGCCCCGAGTCCTCTGCGTGCCCGATGAACTCCAGGGGAGGAAGCAATCCGAGCTCCGGATGCTGCCACCGGATCAGCGCCTCCATGCCCGTGATCCGGCCGGTATTGATCTCGACCTTGGGTTCGTAGTGAAGGATGAATTCGTTTCGCTCCAGAGCGCCCTGCAGCCGGGTCTCCTTGGCGATCCTGGCGGACAGGTGATCGTTCATTTCCCCTGAATAGAACAGATAGTTGTTTTTGCCCTGTTCCTTGGCGCGGTAGGTGGCGATGTCGGCGTTCTTCAAGAGACTCGCGAAGTCCGCACCGTCGTTCGGATACAGGCTGACTCCGATGCTCGCGGTCAGGTGGCAGGTCTCGCCTCCGAGCATGAACGGCCAGCGCAAGGCATGGAGGATCTTCTGGGCGACGCTCACCACGTCGCTCGGCTCGGCAAAGTCCTCGATGAGCGCAACGAATTCGTCGCCGCCGAAACGGGCGATGGTGTCGCTTTCCCTCAGGCACATCCTCAGACGCGACGCAGCCTCCTGGAGCAGCCGGTCGCCGAACGGGTGGCCGAGCGTATCGTTGATGAACTTGAAGCGATCGAGATCGAGGAACAGCAAGGCCATCGTCTTGCGGTAGCGCTGCGCGTTGTTGAGCGCGTGGGCGAAGCGCTGGTTGAACATGTAGCGGTTGGGCAATCCCGTCAGGGTGTCGTGCGTCGCGACGTACAGGAGGTTTTCCTCGGCCTGTTTGCGGGCCATGAACTGGCCGATCTGGCTGCCGATCACGCGCACCATCTGCAGCAGCGACGGATCGGGATTGCGGATCTCGCGGCTGAAGAATTCCAGTACCGCGAGGGTGACGTTGCCCGCCAGGACCGGAAAGGCGAACGCGCCGTGGAGCCCCGCCTTGGCGGCGAGGTGCGCCCGCTGGAAGCCTTCGTCGCGGCTCACGTCCGGTATCCAGTGCGGCGTGCCGCTCATCCATACTTGCCTCACCAGGCCTCGATGGGTCGGTTGGAACGTCATCTCGCGCACTTCGGTGATGAAGTCCGCGAACGCCTTCTCGGGGATGCTCCAGGTCTCGACGCAGGCTATGGCCTTTTTCCGCTCGTCCATGCTCCAGCGCGCCCCACAGTCCCAGTTGAGCGTCTCGCAG
>VBCJ01000307.1 GCA_005884335.1 Betaproteobacteria bacterium
GCAGGAAAAGCCGGCGTTGCCCGTAGAGGTCGCCGAGGCGCCCGCCGAGCAGCAGAAACCCGCCATAGGTGAGCATGTACGCGTTCACCACCCAGACGAGCGAAGTCTCGGTGAAGGCGAGGTCTTCGCGGATCGACGGCAGGGCGACGTTCACGATCGTCGTGTCGAGGACGATCATCAGGTCGCCGAGGCAGAGACCGAGCAGCAGAAACCCGCCATAGGTGAGCATGTACGCGTTCACCACCCAGACGAGCGAAGTCTCGGTGAAGGCGAGGTCTTCGCGGATCGACGGCAGGGCGACGTTCACGATCGTCGTGTCGAGGACGATCATCAGGTCGCCGAGGCAGAGAACGATCAGCGCGAGCCAGCGCTTGCGGTTGCTGTCGAACATGGCGGTCAAAGTATTTCTCCTTTCCTTCGCAGTTCGCGATTACTTCTTCTTCCCGATTTCCATCTCGCGAAAGCGCTCGACCGCCTCGCTCGGACCAAAATCCTCCAGCTCGAAGAACTGCCGGACTTCGATCTCGGCTTCCTTGCCGTCGATGGAGGGATTGGGAAAGCGCCTCGCCCACTCCATCGCCTCTTCGCGCGACTTCACCTGGATGATGGTGTAGCCGGCGATGAGCTCCTTCGCCTCGCTAAAGGGCCCGTCGATCACGGTGCGCTTCGATCCCGAGTACTTCACGCGCCAGCCTTTGGAGCTGGCCTGGAGCCCCGAAGCATCGAGCAGCACGCCCGCTTTCTGCAGCTCCTCGTGGTACTTCTGCATCTCGGCCATGAGCTTCTCGGGGGGCATCACGCCCGCTTCAGAGTTCTTCGTGGCCTTGACTATCATCATGAATCGCATGCTGTTCTCCAATCAGTTGGGAGCCGGGCCCCCGGACGGTTCCGGCCGGAAGGAAAGCCTCGCTCTAACTCTACGACGAACGAGACTTCGCGAAATCGACAGCTTGAACGAACTTTTGCTAGTCGTCGATCGCTTGGTAGGCGGTGGTCCAGAAATCGCGATTGACCGCGGGGGCGACCGGCGAATCCCAGACGCGCTGGGTCATGAGGATTCCGGTGATGTCCTCCCTGGGGTCGGCGTACCAGGACGTGCCGTAGCCGCCGTCCCAGCCGTAGGTCCCGACCGAGCGCGCGAGGTCGTCGCGCCTCGTGACGACGGCCATGCCGAAGCCCCAGCCGCGGTTGTCCCAGAAACCGGGAAAGAAATCGGACGCCGCTTTTTGTTCCGCGGTGATGTGGTCGGCCGTCATCAGCTCGACCGAGGGCCGCGAGAGGATGCGCTCGCGCCCGTGCATGCCCTTCGCGAGCATCATCCTGCCGAACGCGAGGAAGTCGTCGACCGTCGAGACGACGCCGCCCGCTCCCGACTCGAAGACGGGAGGGCGCGCGAAGCGGCCGCCGCGGGCCTCGTCGAAGAGCACGGTCTTGCCGGTCGCGAAATCGGTCTGGTAGGCGGTCGCGAGGCGGTCGAGCTTCGCCTCGGGGACGCTGAACGCGGTGTCCTTCATGTCGAGCGGCGCGAAGATGCGCTCGCGCAGGAAGGTCTCCAGCGTCTTGCCCGTCGCGCGCGAAATCAGGATGCCGAGGATGTCGGAGCCGGTGTTGTACATCCACTTCTCGCCCGGCTGGTGCGCGAGCGGCAGGCTGCCCCATCGCTTCATCAGCTCGTCGGGCGCGTGCGCTGGCAGGTTTGCCGAAGGCGCGACGCCCGCTTCGGACATCGCCTTCTGGATCGGGTGCTTCTCGGGGTAAACCATCACCGCGCCGATTCCGAGGCGAAAAGTGAGCAGATCGCGCAGCGTGATCGCGCGCTTGGCCGGCACGGTGTCCTCGAGCGCGCTGTCGATGCGCTTCAGGACCCTGCGGTTCGCGAGCTCGGGCAGCAGCGGGTCGACCGGATCGTCCAAGCGCAGCTTCGCTTCCTCGACCAGGATCATCGCGGCCGCGGCCGTGATCGGCTTGGTGATCGAGGCGATGCGGAAGATCGTGTCGCGCCGCATCGGGTCCTTGCCGCCGAAAGCCTTTACGCCGATCGCGTCGACGCGCGTCTCGCCGCGCCGGCTGACGAGCGTGACGAGGCCCGGCATCCGGCCACTCTCGACGTGGCGCGCCATGGCCTCGTGCATGCGGGCGAGGCGCGCCTTGGACCATCCGCCCTTGCCTGAGGGCGGCCTGGCCGCGGCCTGTGGCGACTGCGCGACGGCGACCGCGGGCAAGGCCAGGGCCGCCGATGCCGCCGCGGTTTTCAGGAACATCCGGCGGTCCGTGCTCACGACGTCAACTCCTTAGTCAGGTACTCTTCGAGGCGTGCTAGGGTCTCGTTCAACCCCTCCATGGCTCCGTAGGTTTTGATGACGTAATCGCGCGCGTTCGCCGACGGGAAGACCATGCGCATGTCGACCCGGGTCTTGCCGCCCTCCTCCGCGAAGGTCACCGTCACGTGGAAATTCACGGGCTCGATTTCCTTCTCGCCGCCGTGCTTGTAAACCAGGCGCTCGGGTTTCACGACCTCGAGATAGGTGACCTTGTTCTGGTAATCGCGGTCCGGGCCGTGCATGACGAAGCGCCACACGCCGCCAGGCTTCACTTCCATCTTGTGGGTGGTGGTGGTGAAGCCTTTCGGGCCCCACCACGTGGCGATGTGCTCCGGCTCGGTCCACACCTTCCACACCAGATCGCGGGGCGCATCGAAAACGCGCACCGCGGCGATCTCGCGATCGCCGACCAGCGTCGCGAGGCTGCCGAGGTGATCGGCGAGACGCTCGAGGGTTTCGCTCCAGCCCTGGTTCTGGCCGCGGCCGGCCTCGCCCGGCGGCGTGGTCTGCCGCACGGTCAGCTTCGTCTTGCCGCCCTCGTCGGCGAACGTCACAGTCGTCAGCAGCTCGTGGTCGGGGAGATTGTCCAGGATCGCGGTGAAGACGATGCGCTCGTTCCGGACGATCTCGCGGTACACGCCGTGGAACGGGTTGTCGTTGCCGTCGGGTCCGCGCATCACGAAGCGGTACGTGCCGCCTAGGCGGAAATCCATCTCGCAGCCGGGCAGCGTGAAGCCTTTCGGGCCCCACCATTTGCGAATGTGCTCCCGCTCCGTCCACAGCTTCCACACGAGCTCGCGCGGCGCGTCGAAAATGCGCGTGAGAATCATCTCGCCCGCCTGCCTGCCTTCGACGAAATTCTTCAGCGAAGTGCCGACGATCTCGGTCCAGCCCGCCGCGAAATTCGCCTTTGCGAACGCGGGAAGCTTCGGGAAGGTCTCCAGGCCTTCGTGCGTCAGCCTGAGCCTCGTCTTCTTGCCTTCGGTGAACAACTCGAAAGTCACCAGCGAGTCGCCCGCGTAGCCCTCGTAGCGCCACGTGTAGGCGAGCCTCTTATTGGGGATCGCCTCGATGACTTTGCAGCGGTGGGAATACTTGAAGCCTCCGTGTTCGACGTCGAACTGGAATTCGAAGCCGACTACCGGCTCGAATTCGCGGAGGTCGAAGGACCATTGCTTGATATCTTCCTTGTCGGTGAGCGCCTTCCAGACCAGGGCGACCGGAGCGTCGAGAGTGCGTTCCACGACGAGCGGTTCGTCCTTCGTCACGACGTTAAGTTTTGCGGCCATCTGGCTTCTCCTTGCGTTGAATTTCCTGCGGCTTGTTCTTGCGTTGCAGTTCCTTGAGGTAGCGGTCCAGCTTGTCGAAGCTCTCCTCCCAGTGGCGCCGGTAATACTCGACCCAGTCGGCGATGTCCTTGAGCGGATTCGCCTGGAGCCGGCAGGGCCGCCACTGCGCCTCGCGGCTGCGCTCGATCAGGCCCGCGCGCTCGAGCACCTTGAGGTGCTTGGACACCGCGGGCAGGCTGATGTCGAAGGGCTCGGCCAGTTTCATGACCGAGGTCTCGCCCGAGGCGAGGCGCGCGAGTATGGCGCGCCTCGTGGGATCGGCGAGGGCGGCAAAGGTGGCGCTGAGGCGGTCGGGCGACATAATCAATCGAATCGTCAATCGGGCCGATGTATTTAACCTGTAGGTTAAATAATGTCCGAGCGTTTGTCAAGCGGGTCGAACGATTTCAGGTTTTCAGCCGATACCCCGTCTTGAAGATCCACGCCACGACCGCGAGCGACACCGCAAGGAACAGACCGGTCATGGCGAGGCTCACGCCCACGCTCACGTCAGCGAGGCCGTAGAAGCTCCAGCGGAAGCCGCTGACGAGGTAGACCACGGGGTTGAAGAGCGAGACCGTCTGCCAAAAGGGCGGCAGCATGTCGATGGAGTAGAAGCTGCCGCCGAGAAAGGTGAGCGGCGTGATGATGAGGAGCGGTATGGCCTGGAGCTTCTCGAAACCGTCCGCCCAGATGCCGATGATGAAGCCGACGAGGCTGAAGGTCACCGAGGTCAGCACCAAGAACAGCATCATCCAAACGGGATGCTCGACCCGCAGCGGCACCAGCAGCGCAGCCGTCGCGAGGATGATGAGGCCATGCCGAAGGACGCATTGGAGATGCTCTGCGTCAGAAGCGACAGCATGACGAGCCCCGGGACGATGAAGGCGCCGTAGGTGACGCCCTCGACTTCGGATATGCGCCCGCCGATCGCCGCGCCGAAGACGATGAAGTATAAAGCCGTCGAAATCACCGGCGCGATGATGCTCTGCATCAGCGTGCGCCTGGTGCGCGACATCTCGAATTTGTAGATCGCGCGTATCGCGTAAACGTTCATGGCGCTCATTTTCTGTCGCTCACCAGGGTGACGAAGATGTCCTCGAGCGAGCTTTGCGTCGTATGTAGGTCCTTGAACCGGATGCCCGTCTCGGTCAGGTCCTGCAGCAGCGCGGTCATGCCTGTCCGGTCGCCCCGCTCGTCGTACGTATAGATCAGTTCGCTTCCATGATTCGCCAGCTCGAGGTGGTAGGCGGAGAGCGCAGGCGGGATGCGCTCCAGCGCGTGCTCCAGGTGCAGCGTCAACTGTTTCCTGCCGAGCTTGCGCATCAACTCGGCCTTGTCTTCCACCAGGATGATCTCGCCTTTGTTGATCACCCCGATCCGTTCGGCCATCTCTTCGGCCTCGTCGATGTAGTGGGTGGTCAGAATGATGGTCACGCCGGAGGCCTGGAGCGAGCGCACCAGCTTCCACATGTCCTGCCTCAGCTCGACGTCGACGCCCGCGGTCGGCTCGTCGAGAAAGAGGATCCGCGGCTCGTGCGACAGCGCCTTGGCGATGAGCAAGCGGCGCTTCATGCCGCCCGAAAGCGTCATGACCTTGCTGTCTTTCCTCGCCCACAAGGACAGATCCCTGAGCACCTTTTCGATGTGCGCGGGGTCGGCGGGCTTGCCGAAGAGGCCGCGGCTGAAAGACACCGTGTTCCATACGGTCTCGAAGGCATCGGTCGTCAGCTCCTGCGGCACGAGGCCGATCATGGAGCGCGCGGTGCGGTAGTCGGCGACGATGTCGTGACCGTCCACCCGTATGCGGCCTTCGCTCGGATTGACGATCCCGCAGATGATGCCGATCAGGGTCGTCTTCCCCGCGCCGTTGGGACCGAGCAGCGCGAAGATCTCTCCGCGGCGGATGTCCAGGTTGATGTTCTTGAGAGCCCGGAGGCCGGAGGCGTAGGTTTTGGAGAGGTTCGTGACGGAGATGACGGTCTGCATGGAAACAGCCGATGGGTCGCAGTTCGGTTCGAAGACGGCTCCCTGTCCAACGGGAGCCGGCTGGGAGGAAGGCTCAGCGCCGGCGCCGGGATTTATCGCCGAACCCGCCGCGCTTCTTGCCGTGCGGGTTGCCGCCGGGCCTGGGGTGACCCGAGGTGTTGGGGACGTTCCCGCGGGCGCCCTGCTCCGGTGCCTGCTGTCGATTGCTCGAAGCGAGCTTGATTTCAAGCTCATTGAGCTCGTCCCATTGGGCTTCGGTTCGCTGCCCCTCCGGGATCGCGAGCAGCT
>VBCJ01000056.1 GCA_005884335.1 Betaproteobacteria bacterium
CATCAGCGCTGTTTCAGGCGGAAAGGCATCGGCTCGTGGAGCTTGCCGCGAAGCACCGACTACCGACCATCTATGAGAACCGCGCCTTCTCCGAAGCCGGAGGCCTCATGTCGTACGGGCCGGACCTCCGCGATGTATTTCGCCGCGCGGCGACGCACGTCGACAAGATCCTCAAGGGCGCCCGACCCGGGGACATTCCCGTCGAGCAGCCGACAAAATTCGAGATGATCATCAATCTCAAAACCGCCAAAGCCCTCGGCCTCACCATCCCACCGTCGCTCCTGCTGCGAGCCGACCAGGTCATCGAGTGATGGACCGGCGCGCTTTCATGGGCGGCCTCGCTCTCGGAACCCTCGCGGCGCCACTCGCCGCCCTCGCCGAGGCCGCGCGCAAGTATCGGATCGGAATCCTGAACGTCGGCGGGACGACCTCCGACATGATCGGGCCCCAATCCCGGGTCCCAGCCGTCAACGCGCTCCTGCGCGGCTTGCGCGAGCTCGGCTACGTATATGGAGATCAATTCGTGACCGAGCCTCCATCGGGCGAGGGCAGGCCGGAGCGTTACCCGCCTCTGGCCGCCGAGCTGGTCCGTCTTCAAGTGGACGTGATCGTCGCCGCAGGACCAACCCTGTCTGCGCTCAAGCAGGCAACTTCGACGATTCCTATCGTCATGGGGGGCGCCGAAGACCCGGTGGGCGACCGGCTGGTCCAAAGCCTCGGACGCCCCGGCGGGAACTTCACGGGGCTGAGCAATCAGTCGGTGGAGACGACAGGCAAACGACTCGAGCTTCTCAAGCAACTCGTTCCGGGTGCGGCGCTCGTGGCAACGCTCTGGGATCGGGCCTCCATCCGAACGTGGCACGCGGCCGAAGCCGCCGCCCGGGACCGCGGGTGGAAACTGCTGTCGCTCGAGGTACGGGACGCCGCCGACCTCGAAGAAGCCATCAGAAAGGCGACCAGCGCACGCGCCGGCGCTTTGCTCGCCCTGGGCGGGCTCGCCTTTTCGCAAGCACGGCGAGTCGCGGAACTAGCTGCCAGCCATCGGCTTCCCGCCATGTATTCCTTCCGGCCGCAGGTGGAGGCCGGCGGGCTCATCTCGTATGGCGCGGACATCGTCGAGATCTGGCGGCGCACCGCGGTCTTCGTCGACAAGATCCTCAAGGGCGCGAAGCCCTCCGACCTGCCCGTCGAGGAGCCCACCAAGTGCGAGCTCGTCATCAACCTGAAGACCGCCAAAGCCCTCGGCCTGACGATTCCGCCGGCGCTGCTGCTGCGGGCGGATCAGGTGATCGAGTGATGCGGCGGCGCGGCGTCCTTTCTGGTGTCCTTGCTCTCGCCGCGGCGGTCGCGGCTGTGGGATGTTCCTCAGGCGCCGTGCCAGCGGTGTCTCCGACGAGTGCACAGACTGAGTGCGGTCGCACCCCCGGTGCCGCCGGGGTATGGCGGCCCCAGCTGAACTACTGCGAGTATTGATGACACTCGCCCACCGCCGCATCTGAGGGCTTTGTGGACGCGCCTTCGCCATCGTCATGCCGCCCGAGGGGCCCGAGCGTGAGCGCGACAAGTTGTGTGCGGAGTGCGCGAGCCTTCCGGCGCCGCCGGACCGAGACTGAGCCGCGCGATGGAGCCTCGCCGGTAGGAGGACTGCGACGGTGTACGATTTTATCGCGCGCACTGCCAGCATCATTCTCGTTGCGTTGATGTTGGTGGGCGTTCTGATGTACTGGCTCCCGGTGCCTCGATTCCCAAAACGTTTTTGGCGGTGGAACCCGCTTCGGCGCATCTTATTTATCCTCGGCATCGTGTTCTTTCTGATGCTGGTGATCGAATGGGCGAGCGAGCATCAGCGGGTCCACTAGATGCTGCCTAGGCCGGGGCGGAGTTCTCGACATGACGCGATACCGTTTCGATGATGTCGGGCGTTGCATCGCGGCGCGCTGTGCCGGTAGGCGTTGGCAATCTCGTCGGGTTTGGCATCCCTCTGGATGTCAGAGGAAGGGGAGCGAAATGACGAGCGGCATGTTCTGGATGACTCCAGCGCAGTTGCTCGATCGATTTGAGTACCACGCCGGGCAAACGTCCGATCCACAATTCTCTAAAGGCATTCCAATCATTCACAGGTGGGCGATGCTCTGCTCCACCGAGAAAGTGTCGCAGGCCCAATTCGACGAGTTGATTCGTCAGTTCGAAGCAATCGACCGCAACGATGCGGGATCGCAGCTTTACGATCTGTGGAAGCATGTGGTGGTCTGGGGTGAGCGCCTCGGCCTTGCGGTACCGGCTCGTAAACCCTGGGCTTAGGCCCTAATTGCAGGCCGTGAGATAAAGGATCATGTCGAGCGCGCGATCGCAACAATCGTCAACGCCCACCGCCCAGCCGACGCCCGAAGAGCGCTGCTACCTCTGCGATGCCATGGTCAAGCGCAACGACGAAGTCGTCCGCCTTCACGGCCTGATGATGCACCGACGGTGCTACGAGGAGGACATCCGGAAAGGGCGGTGAGGGGTCCGCCTCTCACTCTCTCGACCTGCTTCTATGTCTCGGGAGGTGCCACACCCGCAGCAGCAGTGATCGCCTGCTTCAGATAACCGAAATCGACGGGCTTCGTCACATAGTCGAAGGCGCCGCGTTGCAGGAGTTCCCGCGCCTCGTCTTCTTCGTGGTTGCCGCTGACGATGATGATTGTCGGCGGTTGCGAGCTTCCCCGTAAGTGGTCGAGCACGGTATGACCGTCGAGGCCTGGCATCCGAATGTCGAGCAGCACGACGTGCGGCGCAAATTCGCGGACCGCCCGGATGGCCTGGACGCCGTTGTGAGCAACCGCCGTCTGATGACCGAACCTCGTCACCATTTCGTCGAGGACGTCCGCGACCCCCGGCTCGTCGTCAACGATCAGGACACGGATCTTGTCATCGGGCACGGTTGATTCTAACTCACTCAATCATGGCAAAGACTTCGCGAATTCATGGTGATTCGAGTTTGTATCAGCACCCATTTTGTATCCCTGCGCCTCCAGACACTTCTCTTCGTAAGTTAAATTACGTGGGTATTTTGAACCTGCTCCAGCGCGAAAGTCCTTCATACATTGGTAATAGTCACGCTTGAAATCTTGTTCTGTAGCACCCGATTTCGTCCAGTAGTTTCCAGTAGCGCATCCACCGAGGGCGGGCGTCGCGACGAACAAAAGAGCCAAGGCGCGGACAAAGGCGCGCTTCATGGGCGGGCCTCCAGGAAGCCGAACTGGAACCCGGCGCGATGGGTGGGTCGGCGGCCGACTCTACCGCCACCTATGATGCGTGTCAATCCACCGCGCAGGTCGCGTGATCCGGTCAGGGGGGGCAGCGCCTAGTTCCACCATCCCTGCCGCGCTAGGCGCGCGCGGATCCGCGCGGCGGTGGAGAGCTCCTCGGCCGCGACGACCGCGGCGGCGGGATCTCGACGGCGGACCTGAAGGTAACGCTCGCGCAGCGCCAGCTTCAGCGGGGGGCGATGCGGAGCAGAGCCTCGAGGGCCGCGGAAGTCACTGTCGCGTAGGAGCGCGGTCGCTGGCCGTCTCGCCAGGCCTCCCCGGCGGGATCTTTCCCTTCTTCAAGGCCGTCATGTACTCGTCTTGGCAGATCGCCTGTCGGGCGATGTCACCCGGCCAGTATTCCCCACAGCGCGTCTGCACCGCTGCCTTTACTGCGCCGTCTGAGACGGTCACGAAGCCCATCCGCTCGTGCTCGGCCAAGCACTGCTGGTGTTGGTACAGCGCGATCGGCGTCCCCAGCCAGCCCCAGCCCCAGTGGTGGCACCGCGAGATCACTTGCGACCCCGGATGCACCTGCCACTTGTTCATCACCGCGCAGCCGGACAGCGCCGCCGCGATCGCCGCGCCCGCAAGCAGTCTTCTCATCCGGCCCCCTCGGCGGTCCAGCGCTCAGCCATCTACGGACGGCTTCCAATCACGATTGTGATCCTCTGCTCGGCACCATCGCGAACGATCACGACGTTAATGCGGTCGCCAGGAGTCTTCGAATCCACAACCAAGCGTAGATCGTCAAGCGCCGCAATGCGGCGCCCATCAATTTCGCTGATTGAAGGGCGCGACGCCCGAGCAGATCGTCGCCGAGACGTTCGGGTTCACGAAGCGGGCCTTCAGCCCGTTCAGCCTCGAGCACAATCCCGCGGCGATCGAAGCGCTCCGCCAGGAACACCTGCGCAACAACCCGCGCAACTACCTCGAGATGCTGGAAGCCAACGAGCACCGCCCCGCCATCGGAGACCGACTCGGCGAGATCCG
>VBCJ01000057.1 GCA_005884335.1 Betaproteobacteria bacterium
TACGTGAGCCGCCTTTCGGTCTCCGATGTCGGCGCGCAGTTCGCCGCTTTCGCCACGACCGGGAAGATCCGGCGCCCCCTCATTACCGTCGCCGGCACCATGGACGCATTGCTGCCGATCGACCACCACGCGCGCGCGTACGCGCGCAGGGTCGCGGCCGCGTCAAAGCAAAAGCGGGATGATGATGACGATCGCGACGACAGGCATCGTGACGACGACCGGCCCGCGTATCGCCTCTACGAAATCCAGAACGGCAACCATATCGAAACGTTCCAGGTCGCTTTCCCGCAGCTCGAGCTGATCGAGCCGCACGCGCAGCGCGCTTTCGACCTGCTCGTAAACCAGGTCGAGCACAACGTGCCGCTTCCGCCCGACCAGTGCGTTCCGCGCGGAGGGAGCATCGCCGGCTCGCCGGCGCAGGCCGGACATTGCGCGAGCCTGTTCGCGCCCTGAAGCGCCGCTATTCGGCGCCGCCGCCCGGCAGCTTCGCGCGCAGGTCGCGCAGCTCCGCTTCGAGATCGTGGACGCGCTCGAGCAGCGCAACCGCCAGCGCCACGCCGTGCGGATCGAGGTCGAAGTCCTTGCGCAAGCGGCGCGCGCTCCGCGCAACGATCAGCCGGTCCGCGCTGAAGGTCCAATGCTGCGCGTGTGAATCGATCGGCGCGAGCACGCCGTAATCCACGAGCTCACGCAACTCCGCCTCCGACAGCCCCGACAGCTCGCACAGTTCCTCGAGCAGGAGCTCATGCTGCTCGTGCAGCCACATCGCTCGTTCGATTTTCACTTCGCAGCCTCCTGCTCGAAATGCCCGCGCGGGTTGAAGGTCGACGCCTCGGCAAGCTCCTTGAACAGCGCGCGCTCGCGCTCGCTCGTCACGGTCGGCACGACGATCTGGACGATCGCAAAGAGGTCGCCCGCTCCCGCATGTGGTTTGGGCAGGCCGCGCCCGGCGAGCCGCAGTTGCCGGCCGGCATGCGTTCCCGGCGGGACCTTGAGGCGCACTGATCCGCCCAGCGTGGACACTTGCACGCTCGTGCCGAGCACGGCTTCCCACGGCGCGAGCGGGAGATCGAGGAAGAGATCGTGGCCGCTCACGCGAAACAGCCGGTGCGGATGCAATGCGATATTGAGATACAGGTCGCCGCCGCGTCCGCCGTTCAGCCCCTTGCCTCCCTTGCCGGGCAGGCGCAGACGCTGGCCGTCGGTGGCGCCCTTGGGAATGCGCGCTTTGAAGGCGTGCCGCACGCGGCGCGGGAAACCGCGCTCGTCGTACTCGGGGACGGTCAGCTCGAGATCCACCTCGGTGCCGCGGTAGGCTTCTTCCAGCGTGATGTGCGCGGTGACCTCGTAGTCCTCCCCGGGCACTGGAACCTTGCCGCCGCCCCGTCTGGCGCGATGCATCCCGCCCGCCAGGCCGGCGAACAGATCTCCCAGATCGATATCGTCGAACGAGAACGAGCCGCCGCCGAATTGCTGCTCCCACCCCGGGGGCGGCCGGAACTCCTGTCCCGGACGATGGCTCCCCAGCTGATCGTAGGCGGCGCGTTTTTCCGGATCCCTCAGGGTTTCATAGGCTTCGCCGAGCTCCTTGAACTTCTCTTCGGCGTCCCGTTCCTTGGAAACGTCCGGATGATACTTTCGCGCGAGCTTCCGGTACGCGTTCTTGATCTGCTCGGCGCTGGCCTTGCGGTCGACGCCCATGACGCCGTAGTAGTCCTTGTATTTCATCCGGACTCTGGGCCGCTTCCGCTGGCCGGCTTTGCTCTAGCGCAGGCGTCCCTTGTTCGACTTGGGCTGGGGCGCCTGAAAAACGTAGCCCTTTTCTCTGGCATCGGCCAGGCACCCCTCGTAATTCTTGTAGGCCTTGTGCGATTCTGAGACCACCGTCCGGTCCGCGGAAATCTGCTGCCACCTCCAGGCGTGAGTGGGGTCGCTGTAGAAGCGCCAAATGATGTTCATCTGCAAGAATTCTCCCTTATGCGACCGCGAGCGGTTACAACGCCTTCAGATTCTCGGCCGAGGTCTTGCCGTTCTTGCCCGTGACCAGCTCGTATCCGACCTTCTGGCCTTCGTTCAAGGTGGACAGGCCGGCCTTCTCCACCGCCGAGACATGCACGAACACGTCCTTCGAACCATCGTCTGCCTGAATGAAACCAAAACCCTTCGATGCGTTGAACCACTTCACTTTTCCGGTTGGCACAAGACTCTCCTGGGCGAAAGATATATGGATTGAGTGCTCGCTCGAGCCCTTGCTTTGGCCCGGAGCGACGGAAGCTAGTTTAGTCCAATTCGCCGTTGCTGCGCTCACCGGCGCGGGTGTCTGCCGTTATACTCGCTCGTTGCAAGAGGACCCGGCGCACCGCGCCGCAACACCCGCTCAAGGAGGATGTCATGAAACGCCTGGTTTTTGGCCTGATGCTGCTTGCGTCGCCCGTATTGGCACAGGAGGCTGTGCCGCTGATCCCGTTCGACGGGTCGGACCCGCTGAAGCTGCCGAAGGACCTGTACCTCGGCGAAGTCACCGGCGTCGCGGTGAATTCGAAGGGTCACGTCTTCGTCCTGTCGCGCGGCAACACCACGGGCCCTGCCTACGCTGCCGCCGCGGCGCAGCTGCTCGAGTTCGCGCCCGACGGCACGTTCGTTCGCGAGATCGGAAAGAACCTGTACGCCTGGTCGTTCGGCCATACCGTCCGCGTGGACCCGAGCGACAACATCTGGATCACCGACAAGGGATCGGACATGGTGGTCAAGTTCAACCCCCGGGGCCGCGTTGCGATGGTGTTCGGGCGCAAGCAGGAGGCATCGGACAGGGAAACGGGGCCGCTCGAACGCCCCAATCCGCCGCTGCCCCATGAAGACGGGCGCTTCAGGCAGGTGACCGACGTCGCATTCGACGCGGCCGGCAACGCCTACATCAGCGACGGATACATCAATTCGCGCGTCGCCAAGGTGGACAGGAACGGAAGGTGGCTCAAGTCGTGGGGGAGCAAGGGCGCGAAGCCCGGCGAGTTCAACACGCCGCACTCGATCGCCGCCGATGCGAAGGGTGACATCTACGTCGCCGACCGCGGCAACCGGCGCATCCAGGTGTTCGACGGCGAGGGGACGTTCCAGCGCGAGTTCACGATCGACGTGCCGTACGACGCGAAGGCTCGGCCCGCGATCGGCAACCTCCCGGATCTGGCGAAGATCGAGGCGGGGGGCGGGCCGAAGACGATGATGCCCGGCGCGCCTTGGGCGGTGTGCATCACGCCCGGACCGAAGCAGGTGCTGTACGCTTCCGACGCGTTCCCGGGCCGGGTGTTCAAGCTGTCCCTGGACGGAAAGCTGCTCGGCGTGCTCGGCGAATCCGGCAAGCAGCTGAAGCAGTTCGGCTGGATCCACGAGATCGCCTGTCCTTCGGAGAACGTGCTCTACGTCGCGGAGCTCCTCAACTGGCGCGTTCAGAAGCTGGTGCTGCAACCGAAGAAATAGCGCCGGAGCATCTATCGACCGGAGCGATCGTTCTTATCGATAAATATAGGCTACCGCGGTGAGCAACGGAACGATATCTTCCGAGGGTGTTTTTCGGCTTTACCT
>VBCJ01000058.1 GCA_005884335.1 Betaproteobacteria bacterium
CGAGCTTTACCGAGCGCGCGGCCGGCCCCTCGCCGATCATGATGTCGATCTGGTAATCCTCGAGCGCGGGGTAGAGGATTTCCTCGACCACGGGCGCCAGGCGGTGGATCTCGTCGATGAAGAGCACGTCGTTCGGCTCGAGGTTGGTGAGGATCGCGGCGAGGTCGCCCGGGCGCTCGAGCACGGGCCCCGCGGTCTGGCGCAGGTTCACGCCCATCTCGCGGGCGATGATGTGCGCGAGCGTCGTCTTCCCCAGGCCCGGCGGCCCATAGAGCAGCACGTGATCGAGCGCTTCCTTCCTGTTCCTCGCAGCCTCGACGAAGATCGCGAGCTGCCCGCGGATCTTTTCCTGGCCGATGTACTCGGCGAGGGACTTGGGACGCAGCGCGCGCTCGAAGGCCTCTTCCTGGGGCGAGACGGGAGCCGCCGAGATCAGGCGGTCGGTTTCGATGGCCATTCGCTATCTTACCGCCCGTCGCTTCATGTCTTCGACAACGATCTCAGGGCCTGCCGGATGCTCTCGGAAACGGAAAGTCCTTCGGGCAGGTGCTTTACCGCAAGCTGCGCTTCCTTGTCGCTGTAGCCGAGCGCGAGGAGCGCGGTCATGACGTCGCTCGCCACGGGCCTGGGCCGGTTGACGGAGACCCCGCTCAGCGCTTCGGCGCCGAGCTTGCCTTTCAGCTCGAGCAGCAGGCGCTCGGCGGTTTTCCTGCCGATTCCGGGGACTCTCACCAGGCGCCCGGATTCCTGCGCGGCGACCGCTGCGACGAGCTCCGCGACGCTCAATCCGGAAAGCACCGCGAGCGCGATGCGAGGTCCGACGCCGCTGATTTTCAGCAACTGCCGGAAGGCGCGCCGCTCCGCATCGGTGCCGAAACCGTAGAGCAGATGCGCATCCTCGCGCACGACGAGATGCGTGAGCAAGGTCACGCGCTCACCGGACGCGGGCAGGTTGTAGAAGGTGCTCATCGGCACCTCGACTTCGTAGCCGACTCCGCTCGCCTCGACCAGGATCTGGGGAGGATTTTTCTCGAGGAGCACGCCCGCGAGCCTGCCGATCATACGAGCCTTCCCCTCTTCACCCGAAATCCGCTCGTGGGAATCGCCCCCAGCCCCTGCCCGCCGTGCGCGTGGCAAATGGCGCAGGCGAGCGCGTCCGCGGCGTCGGCGGAGGGCGCCCCCGCAAGCCCGAGGAGCCGCTTCACCATTTCCTGCACCTGCTCCTTCCTGGCGTGGCCGTTGCCGACCACGGCCTGCTTGACCTGGAGCGCGGTGTACTCTGAAACCGGCAAGCCCGCGTCCACGGCGGCGCAGATCGCGGTGCCGCGCGCCTGGCCGAGCGCGAGCGTCGATGCGGGGTTGATGTTGACGAAGACTTTCTCGAGCGCGATCTGCTGCGGCTGGTGCCGTTCGATGACTTCGCGCAGATTCTCGAGGATGATTTTCAGGCGCTCCGGCAGGTCGGCGTCTCCGGATTTGATGCAACCGCTGGCGATGTAGGCGAGCTTGCTGCCGTTTTTCTCGATGATTCCGAACCCGGTGATGCGCAAACCCGGGTCGATGCCAAGAATCCTCAGGGCTGGACCGGCCATTGCCCCGCATTATAGTCGTTCGATGCGGGCTGCTCGGTGCTGTTAGTGGGGCATTTCGCCTTGGCCCCCACCCCAGGGTGCTATTGATCGATCACCGCCGTGGTATAGACGTCCTGCACGTCGTCGAGGTTCTCCAGCGCATCGAGCAGCTTCTGCATCCGCCCTCCTTCATCGCCCATGAGGAGGTTTTCGGCGGTGGGCTTCATCGTGATTTCGGCGAGCTCCGGCTTGAGGCCCGCTTTTGCGAGTCCGTTCTTCACCGCGGTGAAATCAGCGGGCGCGCAGACCACTTCCACCGAGCCGTCGTCGTTGGTGATCACGTCCTCGGCACCGGCGTCGAGCGCCGCTTCCATGACTTTTTCCTCGCTCGTCCCCGGCGCGAAGACGAACTGCCCGGATTGCTTGAAGAGGAACGCCACCGACCCGTCGGTTCCGAGATTGCCTCCGTTCTTGGCGAACGCGTGGCGCACCTCCGCCACGGTGCGGGTCCGGTTGTCGGTCATGCAATCCACCATCACCGCCGCCCCGCCCGGCCCGTAGCCCTCGTAGCGGATCTCCTCGTAGGTGACGCCCTCCAGGCCGCCGGCGCCGCGCTTCGCCGCGCGCTCGATCGTGTCCTTGGGCATGTTCGCGTCGTACGCCTTGTCGATCGCAAGGCGCAGCCGCGGATTCATCCCTGGATCGGCCCCGCCCAGGCGCGCCGCCACCGTAACCTCCTTGATCAGCCGCGTGAAGGTCTTGCCTTTCTTGGAATCCGCCGCCGCTTTCTTGTGGCGGATGTTGGCCCATCTGGAATGTCCTGACATGCGTGGAGCCGCGCGGTCGCGGTTCTGATGCGGAACAGCTTATAATTTTATCATCCGCGCGTCGCGCCAAGCCAAAACAAATTCCTTTTCGGAGAAATCGTGGACCTGAAAATTCGCGGCAAGGCCGCGCTCGTATGCGGCGGAAGCAAGGGGCTCGGCCGGGGATGCGCGACGGCGCTGGCGCGCGAAGGCTGCCGCGTCACCCTCATCGCGCGCGAGCGCCAGACGCTGGAGAAAACCGCCGATGAGATCCGCGCCGCGACGGGCGCGACGGTCGTCACCGTGGCGGCGGACATCACCAGCGAACAGGGCCGCATCGCGGCGCTCGCCGCGTGCCCGGAGCCCGACATCCTCGTCACCAACGCGGGCGGCCCTCCTCCCGGGGATTTCCGCAAGTTCTCGCGCGAGGACTGGCTGAAGGCGGTAGGCGCCAACATGATCACTCCAATCGAGCTGATCAAAGCCACGGTGGACGGGATGATTTCCAGGCGCTTCGGGCGAATCGTCAACATCACCTCGAGCGCGGTGAAGGCGCCGATCGCTGAGCTCGCGCTGTCGAACGGCGCGCGCAGCGGCCTCACCGGCTTCGTGGCGGGCCTCGCGCGCGCCACCGTCGCGCACAACGTCACGATCAACAACCTGCTCCCGGGGCGCTTCTGGACCGACCGGTTGAAGAGCAACACCGAGTTCACCGCGAAGGAGAAGGGCAAGACCGTGGAAGAGGTGAGGCGGGACATCGAGAAAGCGATTCCGGCCGGCCGCTTCGGCACGCCCGAGGAGTTCGGCGAGCTGTGCGCCTACCTGTGCAGCATCCAGGCGGGCTACATCACGGGTCAGAATTTCCTGATCGACGGCGGCATCTATCCCGGCACGTTCTAGTTGCTGTCATCCTGAGCGAAGCGAAGGATCTGCTGCTATCAGCTAAAGCAGATTCTTCGTCGCGGTGTTTACCCTCGAGCGAAAGCGAAGGGCTCCTCAGAATGACAGTGCCTCGTTTTCAACAGCCTGCCAACTCATGATCCTCTACGCCCTCACGATTTTCCTGAGCGCCTTCCTGCTCTTTCAGGTGCAGCCGCTCATCGCCAAGATCATCCTGCCCTGGTTCGGCGGCAGCGCGGCGGTGTGGACGATCTGCATGTTGTTTTTCCAATTGCTGCTGCTGGCGGGCTACGTGTATTCGCACGCCTATGTCCGCTTGCGGATCCCGGCGCGGCGCCACATTCACATCGCGCTGCTCGCCGTTGCCGCGGCGACGCTGCCGCTCGCCGCGAGCACCGCCTGGAAGCCCGAGGGCGGCGAGGACCCGACGTGGCGGATACTCGGGCTGCTCGCGACGAGCGTCGGGCTGCCGTATTTCGTGCTCTCCACCACCGCCCCCTGGTGCAGGCCTGGTACGCGCGCTCCCATGAAGGCACGGCGCCTTATCGCCTGTTCGCGCTCTCCAATCTGGGCTCGATGCTCGCTTTGCTGTCCTATCCGCTCGCCGTCGAGCCGCTGCTCACATTGGGCACGCAGGCGGCCGTCTGGTCGGCCGCCTTTGTCCTGTTCGCGCTTGCGTGCGCGATGCTCGCCTGGCGCAGCAAAGGTGCCGAAGCGCAGCACCTCGCTGGAGGGGAGTCGGGCAGGCCCGGACCGGGCCTGCAGGCGCTCTGGGCGGGACTTGCCTGCTGCGCATCGGTGTTGCTGCTCGCCTTTACCGGCCACATGACGCTCAACATCGCGGCGATCCCCTTCCTCTGGGTGCTGCCCCTCGCGCTTTATCTCTTGAGCTTCGTGCTGTGCTTCGAAGCTTCGGGCTGGTACCGGCGGTGGCTGTTTCTGCCCCTGCTCGGCGCTGGCCTCGCTGGAGTCTGCGTCACCCTCTCCCGCTCAAATCCGAGCATCTGGACCTTGATACCGCTCTACTCGGCCACGCTGTTCGCGGCGTGCATGGTCTGCCACGGCGAGCTGGCCCGCTCCAAACCCCATCCGCAGCATCTCACCGGTTTCTATCTGATGCTTGCGCTCGGCGGGGCGGCGGGCGGCGTGCTCGTCGGCCTCGTTGCGCCCAACGTGTTCGAGGACCTCTACGAGCTGCCGATCGGAATGCTCGCGCTGTGCGTGCTGGTGATCGCCGCGCTGCTGCGCGACCGAGCTAGCCTGCTTCACGGACGCTGGGGAATCCCCGCCGGAATCGTACTCCTCGCGCTGACGGCCGCGCTCGCCGTCACCTTGTTCAGGACCTATTCGGAAAACTCCGCCGACACCCGGGTCACTTCCCGCAACTTTTACGGCGTGCTCAACGTGCGCGATTCGGGCGAGGGGCCGGACGCCATGCGGGCGCTCTCCCACGGCACCATCATCCACGGCAAGCAGTTTCTCGAACCGGAGCGCCGCGACTGGCCCACGAGCTACTACGGGCTGAGATCGGGCATCGGGCTCGCTCTCCTCGACGCGCGCGGGCACGGCCCCTTGCGGGTGGGCGTGGTGGGCCTGGGCGCGGGAACGCTCGCGGCCTACGGCAGGACGGGCGATGTCTTCCGCTTCTACGACATCAATTCCGACGTGGTCGAGCTCGCCCGCTCGGAATTCACTTTTCTCAAGGACAGCCGGGCGAAAGTCGAGGTGGCCTTAGGCGATGCGCGGCGGTCGCTTGAGCGCGAGCCTGCCCGGAATTTCGACGTTCTCGCGCTCGACGCCTTCTCGAGCGACGCCATCCCGGTGCATCTGCTCACGGTGGAGGCCTTCAGGACCTACCTCCGTCATATGAAACCCGGCGGCATTCTCGCCGTTCACATCTCCAACCGCTACCTCGACCTGGTTCCCGTGGTGCAGCAGGCGGCGCGCCGTCTTTCGCTCGAGCTGCGCCAGGTTGAAAACGACGACGACGATGACGCGGGGGTGTACCGCTCCGACTGGATGCTCGTTTCCGCCTCGCCCGCCGCCTTCGAAGGAAAAGAGTTGAAGGAAGCCGCGGAAAGGATCGACGCGGTGCCGCGCGTGAAGCTCTGGACCGACGACTACAGCGACTTGTACCGGATACTGAAGTAGCGCCCGAAACCCGGCCGCTTCGGCGAGTTACCTCGTGAGCACCAGTGAATCCCGAAGCAGGATTTCACGCGCGCGAACCTCGATGCGCCCGCTCGTCTGCAGTTCCTTCATGACGCGGCTCACCATCTCGCGCGACGCCCCGATCATCTTCGCGATGTCCCGCTTGGTCAGCTTCTTGGTTACCACTTTCTGCCCGTCGATGGTCTCGGCCATTTCCAATAGAAGTCGCGCGACGCGTCCGTAAACGTCCATCAACGCCAGGCTCCCGATCTTCTTGTCCGCCTCGCGCAGGCGCTTCACGAGCCCGCGTATCACGTTCATGGTGAGGTCAAAATTCCCCTTCAAGCACTTGGTGAAATCTGTTCGGGTGATTGTGAGCAGTTCGCAGGGTTCGATCGTGGTCACGGTCGCCGATCGCGGCGCCTGAGCGATCAGTCCCATCTCGCCAAAGTATTCGCCTTGGTTCAGAATCGCGAGAATGACCTCTTGCCCCTCCTTGTCACTCATGACGACTTTGAGCCGCCCGGAAACCACGATGTACATCGCGTCGGTGGGATCGCCGGCAGCGATGACGGTCGAGTTCTTCGGATACGGTTTGCGTGACAGCACCTGCGTCAGCAGCTGGAGCTGACCTTCAGGCAACATGGAGAACAGCGGCACGTTTCGGAGCAGAACAGTCGAGACCACCGGCGTTGCGTTCATGCTTGTTTCTCCCTCCGCGGGAGAGGACCGCGTTCCATTCGGCATTTGAGCGGATTTAGCCGCCAATCACGCGGCAATTTATTCCAACCGCCAAAGCGAGGCAAGCCCTCTGGACGGACTACCGCGACCTGTAACGATTCCTGAAGGAAGTCTATCGCCGATGAACTGAAGACTATAGCGACTTGTACCGGATTCTGAAGTACCACACGGTTTGCTGTAGAATTTCCGCGTTCCGGGCCGCATCGGCCTTCTGAGTTTCCTATCGGAGCTTCCCATGAACGATCCCAAGATTTCCGGCATCGCCGCCCTCAACCTCAAGGATCCCTCGCTCTTTCGCCAGCAGTGCTACATCGACGGAAGATGGGCCGACGCCGACAGCGGCAAGTCGATTCCCGTCAACAACCCCGCCACCGGCGAAATCCTCGGAACCGTGCCCAACATGGGCGCGGCCGAAACGCGCCGCGCGATCGAGGCGGCG
>VBCJ01000059.1 GCA_005884335.1 Betaproteobacteria bacterium
TGGTGGTCGGCACGATCCCCGAATGGGAGGACCGGATCCTGCTGTGCAAGCGCGCGATCGAGCCCCGTCATGGGCTGTGGACGCTCCCCGCGGGATTCATGGAGCTCGGCGAGACCACCGCACAGGCCGCGCTTCGGGAAACCCTGGAGGAGGCGAAGGCGCGCGTCGGGCTCGGCGAGGTGTTCTCGCTTCTGTCGGTGCCCCACGTGGACCAGGTCCACGTCTTCTACCGCGCCCGGCTGCTCGACTGCGACTTCGCCCCGGGCGAGGAAACCCTGGAAGTCGGGCTCTTCCGCGAGAGCGAGATTCCGTGGAAGGAAATCGCCTTCCGCACGATCTCCACCACGCTGCGACACTTCTACGCCGACCGCAAGGCGGGCGCGTTCGGATTTCACGCCGGAGAAATCCTGCCGCCGAAGTGAAAAAGAGCCGGAGCTCGTCGGCTCTCGGCCCGCCCCAGTGCAGCCGCCGCGGTTGACAGGCTCGGCCGACTCGGCTTAGATGGCAGGTCCCATGCGCAGACGTAATTTCATTCTGGCGTGCGGCGCTTCGGCGCTCGCCGCTTCGCTGCCGGCGGCGCCGGTCGACGCGAGTCCGCGGTTCTATTCCCGCGCGCGGCTCGTCGACCCGGCGGGCCGGCCCCTCAGGGCGCGCGCGCTCCCCGCTAACCGGAATTTCATCTTCCACTACCCGTTTGCCGCGACACCCTGCTTCCTGTTGAACCTGGGCAGGCCGACCAAGCCTTTCGCGCAGCTGAAAACCGCGGACGAACAAACCTATGAGTGGCCGGGCGGCGTGGGCGCGGAACACAGCATCGTCGCCTATTCGGCGATCTGCGCCCATCGACTCACCTACCCCACCCGCGAGATCAGCTTCATCAGCTACCGCGAGGAAAAGTCCGCCGGAAGCAAGTTCGCCCATGTGATCCACTGCTGCTCCGAGCACAGCCAGTACGATCCCGCCGAGGGCGCGAAGGTATTGGCGGGCCCTGCCCCTCAACCGCTCGCGGCGATTCTTCTCGAATACGATCCGAAGAGCGACGGTCTGTCTGCGGTCGGTACGCTGGGCGGCGAGCTGTTCAACGAATTTTTCAGCAAGTACGAATTCCGCCTCGCCCTCGATCACGGCGGGCATGCCCATACGGTCGTCGAGAGCCGCTGCATAGTGAGCGAGCTGACGCAGTACTGCAGGCAGCAGGTGAAGTGCTGAAAGCGGGATGATTCCCTGGCTGGAGCATGACACGCCCTTCCCGCCGGTCCAGTCTGCCCTCGGGGATCCGAACGGTTTGCTCGCGGCGGGCGGCGACCTGTCCACCGAGCGCCTGCTCGACGCTTATCGCCACGGAATCTTTCCCTGGTTTTCCGAAGGCGATCCGATCCTGTGGTGGAGCCCGGATCCGCGCATGATCCTGTTTCCCGCGGAGCTCAAGATTTCGCGCTCCCTCGGGAAAACCCTTCGCAATCGTTCCTATGAAGCGCGCTTCGACTCGGCGTTCGACGAAGTCGTGGCCGGCTGCGCCGCGCCGCGCAAGGGCGAGCCCGGCACCTGGATCAGCGGCGCAATGATCGAGGCCTACTGCGGCCTGCACCGGCTCGGATACGCGCATTCGGTCGAAACCTGGATCGACGGGGATCTCGCCGGAGGACTCTACGGCGTGGCGATCGGCCGAGTGTTTTTCGGCGAGTCGATGTTCTCCCGCACCCGCGATGCCTCGAAGATCGCGCTCGCCGCGCTGGTTGCACACCTCGAGTCGGCAGGTTTCGGGCTCATCGACTGCCAGATGCGCACGCCGCACCTGGAGACGCTGGGCGCCCGCGAGATTCCCCGGCGTCGGTTTTCCAGGTTGCTCGAAGAGTTGATACACTATCCGCACTCGCCGGGCAGTTGGTCCGGCGCATCTGTCGCGCAGGTGCAATGTCGAAGCTGAACGATCTGCCGCACGCGGTACTGCAGTTCTACGTGACTGCGCCCTACCCCTGCAGCTATCTGCCGGGCAGGATGGCGCGCTCGCAGGTCGCGACTCCCAGCCATCTGATCGGCACCGAGCTCTACGCGGACCTCGTGCGGCTCGGCTTTCGCCGCAGCGGCATCTTCACCTACCGGCCGTATTGCGACCACTGCCGCGCCTGCGTTCCGGTGCGCGTCCCTGTCGAGGAGTTTCGCGCCTCGCGCAGCCAGCGGCGGGCCCTCGCAAAGCATGAGGGGCTGCAGCACGCGGTGACGGGATTGCGCTTTCGCGTCGAGCACTACTCGCTTTACCTTCGCTATCAGGCGAGCCGGCACTCGGGCGGCGGCATGGACCAGGACAGCCGCGACCAGTACTCGCATTTCCTGCTGCAAAGCCGGGTCAGCACGCGGCTGGTGGAGTTCCGCGACAAGGGCAAGCTCATGATGGTGTCGATCGTCGACCAGCTGGGCGACGGGCTTTCCTCGGTCTACACTTTTTACGATCCCGACGCCACAGGCGCGAGTTTCGGCACCTACAACATCCTGTGGCAGATCGAACAGTGCCGCCGCGCCTCCCTGCCTTACCTGTATCTCGGGTATTGGATCAAGGACAGCCGCAAGATGTCCTACAAGGCGCACTTTCAGCCGATCGAGGGCTTCGTCGACGGCACCTGGCGACAGCTCGAGGCGGACGAAATCGGCTCCTGAAATTGCGTCGCTGGAATCCCCGCTGCACGTAGTTTTTACGGGGTCCTTCCGTAGCCATGGCAGGAGTTATCGTTGCCCTTGCTCCACTCCTCTGGTTCTCGTTCGCTTGGCGAAATAAGAGCATAAGTGTCCCCGGCGTGCAAGGCAGGAGCAGCGGCGCCAATCCTTCGTTGGGCAAGGCGATAAGGGAACAAGAAAGCGCCAAAGCCTGAGGCTCGCGACGGTATTGGTGTTCGCCGGTTGTCCCCGACCCGGGCGTCGATTATCATCGAGGCTATCTTTTATCGTGGAATCGCCATGACCACCGTCGAAATCAAGCTGCCTGACAGTTTGGCTAAGCAAGCTCAGGAGGCGGGGCTGCTCGCGCCCGAGGCTATCGAGCAGCTCATTGCTGAAGCGCTGCGCGAGCGGCGCATTGAGCGCCTGTTCGAAATCAAGAGGGAATTGCGGGCTGCCGGCGTCGCGCCGATGACCGCGGAGGAAATCGAAGCCGAAATCCGCGCCGCACGCGATGAGGCTCGGCGCGCTCGATTCGCTTCCAAAATCTCCTTCTGGTGCATGCTTGTGGGGTCGCAGGACGTCCGGGGAATTACAGTTCCCCTTTTAGTTGGCTTTTTCAAACCTACTCAATATTTTCAGCGGCTTGTCGGGTGCTTCACGGGTCATCACAAAGCCTAACGAAAGACCGCTCGTAGCGGTACCACGTACGGGGCGACTTCCAGCAATCAAAATGACATCTTCAATTCCATCCCCGTTATAGTCGCCGGCGCCTACTAGGCTCAACAAATAGGCGTCCTTTTTAGTTACCACTCGGCAGGAGTCCTTGTGAAAACATTTTGTCTCAGTCGCTTTTTCTTTAAGCCCTGAGAAAAACGTTCGCACTGGATCGGAATCAGATAGCAACCGTAGCTTTGCTAAATCAGGCACCATCGATTGGACGTCCATATTTACATAAGAGACCTTGGACGGTTGCAGCCGCGTCATGATCTCCATCGCTTTGCATCGTAGCAGCGACTGCATAAGAATCGGCCAATCAGTTGGGTCTTCAGTTCCGTACAAATATCGCTCGATGCCGAAAAGCTGCCTACAGTTTTGAAGTCGCGACTTCTCGCTTAATGGGCCCTTATCTTTTCTGACTACAACCGACATCGCGTCGTGCCAATTTGCGTCGAGAAGAGTTTTAAAATCCTTTGTGCTCGCTGCCTTTAGGGCATTATCGGGATAAATTGTTTCATCCCAACGGACAGCTATAGCGGTGTCGTTGCTAATAGCGTTGGTTACAGCGGATACTGATAGGACTAATGCAAAATAAATACGGCTCACCGCTTTCCGACTCATAACTTTACCTTGACGAAAAACTCTTTACCTCACTATTCCCGATTCGGAATTGGTGGTTGAGGCCCACAATCATGCAACTCCTAATATCCCAGGATCAAGTTGGACAGCTCGACGTCGTCGATGACGAAACCAAGCTCTGCACTGAAGTCCCATCTATTCTTGCAGCATTTGGAGACGTCGCTGAATCGAGGTGGACGCTAATAAACAGATCAGGCTTGGCTTGGTCCGCCACATCAACCCGCCACTGCAACGGTTGCGCGGTCGGAAGATTTACGTCGCCTTGGCGAGTGTAAGTCACTGTATGACCA
>VBCJ01000060.1 GCA_005884335.1 Betaproteobacteria bacterium
GGCTTCTGATGATCTACTTCTCGATCGCGGTGAAGGGCCTGGGCGGCTGGATCCACGAGCTGTTCTGCACGCCCTTCGGTTCGAACGTGCTGCTGTGGCTGCCGAATCTCCTGTTCAACCTGGTCGAGTACATTTCGAAGCCCCTGTCGCACTCGCTGCGGCTCTTCGGCAACATGTACGCGGGCGAGATCATCTTTCTGCTCCTGTGGATGATGGCCGGGGCCGGTCTCGCCGGCACCGTCTTCGCCGTGCCGCTCGGCCTGATCTGGGCCGTCTTCCACATCCTGATCGTCGCGCTGCAGGCGTACATTTTCATGATGCTGACCGTCGTCTACATTTCGATGGCGCACGAAAGCCACTGACCAACCGATAGTTCTAGAAAGGGA
>VBCJ01000061.1 GCA_005884335.1 Betaproteobacteria bacterium
AACTTCACCCTGATCGCGCAGGCCCTCGCCTTCGCGCTTTTCATCTGGTTCACGGTCAAATTCATCTGGCCGCCGCTGATGCGTGCGATCGAGCGGCGCCAGAAGCAGATCGCCGACGGTCTCGCCGCGGGCGAGCAGGGCAGGCGCGACCTGGAGGCTGCGGGCAGGCGCGCGCACGAGGAGCTCGCCGAGGCGCGCGAGCGCGTCGGCGAGATCATCGGTTCGGCGGAAAAGCGCGACGCGCAGATGCTCGACGAGGCAAAGGCCGCCGCCAGGGCCGAGGCCGATCGCATCCTCGCCGCGGCCAAGGCCGACATCGACCAGCAGGTCGCGCGCGCGAGGGAAGCGCTCAGGGAGCAGGTCGCCGCGCTCGC
>VBCJ01000062.1 GCA_005884335.1 Betaproteobacteria bacterium
ATCAACGGCCTCGTCGCGGACATCTCGCGGCGCCTGAAGCGCAGGGTCCAGCCGCGCGTCGCCGTGGACAAGGAGCTGATCGGCGGCGTGCGCATCACCGCCGGCGACGAAGTGATCGATGGCTCGGTGCGCGGCAAGCTCGAAGAGATGGCCGCGGCGCTGAAAGCGTAGGAACGAACCAGGAGCAAGCATGCAACAGCTGAACCCATCCGAGATCAGCGAGCTGATCCGCAGCAAGATACAGAATCTCTCGCTGTCGGCGGACGTGCGCACGCAAGGGACGGT
>VBCJ01000063.1 GCA_005884335.1 Betaproteobacteria bacterium
GAAGGGCAAGGACCTGACCTGCGTCTACGTCGCGATCGGCCAGAAGGCCTCGACCATCGCGAACGTGGTGCGCAAGCTCGAAGAGCACGGCGCCATGGCCTACACCATCGTGGTGGCGGCCTCGGCCTCGGAGTCGGCGGCGATGCAGTACATCGCGCCCTACTCCGGCTGCACCATGGGCGAGTATTTCCGCGACCGCGGCCAGGACGCGCTCATCATCTACGACGACCTCACCAAGCAGGCCTGGGCGTACCGGCAGATCTCGCTGCTCCTGCGCCGCCCGCCGGGACGCGAGGCGTATCCGGGGGACGTGTTCTACCTGCACTCGCGCCTCTTGGAGCGCGGCGCGCGCTGCTCCGAGGCCTGGGTGGAGAGATTCACCAAGGGCGCGGTGAAGGGCAAGACCGGCTCGCTCACCGCGCTCCCCATCATCGAGACGCAGGCGGGCGACGTCACCGCCTTCGTGCCGACCAACGTCATCTCGATCACCGACGGCCAGATCTTCCTCGAGACCGACCTCTTCAACGCCGGCATCCGGCCCGCCATCAACGCGGGGATCTCGGTGTCGCGGGTGGGCGGCGCGGCGCAGACCAAGCTCATGAAGCGCCGCGACACGGGCGGCGGCGTGCGCCTCGCGCTCGCGCAGTACCGCGAGCTCGCGGCCTTTGCGCAGTTCGCTTCCGACCTCGACGAGGCGACCCGAAAACAACTCGAGCGCGGCCGCATGGTCACCGAGCTGATGAAGCAGCCGCAGTACCAGCCGCTCGCGGTGTGGGAAATGGCGCTCACCCTCTTCGCGGTGAACAACGGCTACTTCGACGACATCGAAGTGAAGAAGGCGCTGTCCGCCGAGAAATCGATGCGCGACTACCTCAAGGACAAGTACGCGGCCGTCGTCGACGGCATGGAATCGAAGAAGGACCTCTCGGCCGACGAGGAGAAGGCGCTGAAAGCGGCGATCGAGGACTGGAAAAAGAGCGGGACCTTTTGAGGGACCCATGCCCGGCACCAAGGAAATCAGAATGAAAATCCGGAGTGTGCAGAACACCCGGAAGATCACCAAGGCGATGGAGATGGTCGCCGCCTCCAAGATGAGGAAGGCGCAGGAGCGCATGCGCCATTCGCGCCCCTACGGCGAGAAGATCCGCACCGTCGCCGCGCACATCAGCCACGCCAACCCGGAGTACCGGCACCCTTTCCTCGTCGAGCGCGACACGGTCAAAGGCGTCGGCATGATCGTCGTCACCACCGACAAGGGCCTGTGCGGCGCGCTCAACACGAACCTGCTGCGCCTCGCGCTCGGAAAGTACAAGGAGTGGGAAGCGCAGGGCGAGAAGATGGAGGTCTGCGCGATCGGCGGCAAGGGCTTCGGCTTCATGCAGCGCCTTGGAGCCCATGTCGCCTCGCACGTCGTTCAGCTCGGCGACCGGCCGCAGATGGACAAGCTCATCGGCGCGGTGAAGGTGATGCTCGACGGCTACGTCCAGGACCGCTTCGACCGTCTCATGCTTTTCTACACGCGCTTCATCAACACCATGAAGCAGGAGCCGGTCATGGAGCAGCTGCTGCCGCTCTCGGGCGAGCGGCTGGGCTCGCCGGCGAGCCACTGGGACTACCTCTACGAGCCCGAGGCGAAGGCCGTGCTCGAGCAGGTGCTCACGCGCTACATCGAGGCGATCATCTTCCAGGCGGTCGCCGAGAACATGTCCTCCGAGCAGAGCGCGCGCATGGTCGCGATGAAGTCCGCCTCCGACAACGCCGAGACCCTGATCGACGAGCTGACGCTGGTCTACAACAAGAACCGGCAGGCGGGGATCACGAAGGAGATCTCCGAGATCGTCGGCGGCGCGGCGGCGGTATGAGGAAGCAAACGACCGGTATGAGGAAGCAAACAACAAATCCCCTCCACTACCCCGCCCGCTTCGCGGGCACCCCTCCTCAGGATGAGGAGGGGATGGGAGGGGAAACCGAATTCGGAAGGTGCGACTAGGAAAACACCATGGCAGAAGCCCAGACATCCGGAACCATCGTCCAGTGCATCGGCGCGGTGATCGACATCGAATTCCCGCGCGACGCGATGCCCGGCATCTACGACGCGCTCGTGCTCGAGGACTCGGGCGAGAAGAGCTTCGCCGAAAAGGGGCTCAGCTTCGAGGTCGAGCAGCAGCTGGGCGACGGCGTGGTGCGCTGCATCTCGCTCGGCTCCTCCGACGGCCTGCGCCGCGGCATGAAGGTGAAGAGCACAGGAAGCCCGATCTCGGTGCCGGTCGGGAAGGGCACGCTCGGCCGCATCATGGACGTGCTCGGGCGTCCCATCGACGAGGCCGGCCCGATCCAGGCCGGCGAGCGCCGCTCGATCCACCGCGCGGCCCCCAAGTTCGACGAGCTCTCGCCTTCGGTCGAGCTGCTGGAGACCGGAATCAAGGTGATCGATCTCATCTGCCCGTTCGCGAAAGGCGGAAAGATCGGCCTCTTCGGCGGCGCGGGCGTGGGCAAGACCGTCAACATGCTCGAGCTCATCAACAACATCGCGACGCAGCACTCGGGCCTCTCGGTGTTCGCGGGCGTGGGCGAGAGGACGCGCGAGGGCAACGACTTCTACCACGAGATGATCGAGGCGGAGGTGATCGACCTCGAGAACATCAGCGAGTCGAAGGTGGCGATGGTGTTCGGGCAGATGAACGAGCCGCCGGGGAACCGCCTGCGCGTGGGCCTCACGGGCCTCACCATGGCCGAGTATTTCCGCGACGAAGGCCGCGACATCCTGTTCTTCGTCGACAACATCTACCGCTTCACCCTCGCGGGCACGGAGGTGTCGGCGCTGCTCGGCCGCATGCCCTCCGCCGTGGGCTACCAGCCCACGCTCGCCGAGGAGATGGGCCGCCTGCAGGAGCGCATCACCTCGACCAAGACCGGCTCGATCACCTCGGTGCAGGCGATCTACGTGCCCGCCGACGACTTGACCGATCCGTCGCCCGCGACCACCGCTGCAGCGCTACAAGGAGCTGCGCGACATCATCGCGATCCTCGGCATGGACGAGCTCTCCCCCGAGGACAAGCTCGCGGTGTCGCGCGCCCGCAAGATCCAGCGCTTCCTGTCGCAGCCGTTCAGCGTGGCGAAGAACTTCACCGGCCAGGAAGGCAAGTACGTCCAGCTGAAGGACACGATCAAGGGCTTCAAGATGATCGTCGCGGGCGAGTGCGACGCGCTTCCCGAGCAGGCTTTCTACATGGTCGGCGCGATCGAAGAAGCGTTCGAGAAGGCGAAGAGCCTGCAGTAATGGCCCACACCATCCACGTCGACGTCGTCAGCGCCGAAGCGAGCATCTACTCGGGCGAGGCGGAGTTCGTCGTGCTCCCCGGCGAAGCGGGCGAGCTCGGCATCTACCCGCGCCACGCGCCGCTCATCACGCGCATCAAGCCCGGATCGGTGAGGATCAAGCCGGCGGGCGGCGGCGAGGAGGAGCTCGTCTTCGTCGCGGGCGGCATCCTCGAAGTGCAGCCCGAGGTGGTGACCGTGCTCGCCGACACCGCGATCCGCGGCCGCGACCTGGACGAGGCCAAGGCGACCGAGGCCCTGAAAGCCGCCGAGGAAGCGCGGCACCGCGCGAAGGACAAGCAGGAAGTCGCGACCGTCGAAGCCGAGCTGGCGTCCCTCGCCGCGCAGCTCGCAGCCATCCGCAAGCTCCGCCAGAGAAAATAAGCGAAAAGCAGCAAAACAAGAAAAACGCGCGGAGTTTGTTGCTCGGAGGCGGCCCCAAGAACAAAAACGGGCCGCCTTTTTCTTTTCGTTCCCCTCCTTTCTTGAGGAGGGGTGCCCGCGCTAGCGGGCGGGGTGGTATTCGGTGCTATCCTCTCGCGATCCGCGAGGCCGAGTTCCCGAGGAGGAAAGCAGGTGTTCCTAAGAACAATCATTGCCCTCGCCATGCTGTCCGCCGCTTCACCAGCGGTGTGGGCTCAGGGCTACCCGAGCAAGCCCGTCAGGGTCATCGTCACCTTCCCGCCCGGCGGCACGCCCGACATCTACGGGCGCGTCATGTCGGCCGAGCTGCAAAAGGTCTGGAACCAGTCGGTCGTGGTCGAGAACCGCACCGGCGCGGGCGGAACGATCGGCACCGATTACGTCGCGAAGGCGGCTCCCGACGGCTACACCCTGCTCTTCGCGGCGGACGCGACCATCACCATCGCGCCGCACCTGTATTCGAATCTGCCCTACGACCCGGTGCGCGATCTTGCGCCCATCGTCAACGTCGCCGCGGGCCCCTTCGTGCTGATGGCGAACCCGGCGTTTCCGCCGAACAACGTGAAGGAGCTGATCGCGCTGGTGCAGACGCGGCCGGGCAAGGTGAGCTACGCGTCCTCGGGCGCGGGCGGCCAGCAGCACCTCGCGATGGAGTACATCCGCACCATGGCGGGCAGCATGGACATGATCCACGTGCCCTACAAGGGATTCGGCCAGGGCATCGCCGACGTGCTCGCCAACCAGGTGCCGCTCATCTTCGGAGGCATCACCGCGTCGATCCAGCTCACCAGGAGCGGCAAGCTCAAGGCGCTGGCCGTCACGGGCCCCAGGCGCGCCAAGGCGCTGCCCGACGTGCCCGCGGTCGCCGAGACCCTGCCCGGCTTCGACATCACCGCCTGGTACGGCTTCATGGCGCCGGCGGCGACGCCGCGCGAGATCGTGAAAAAGATCCACGACGACTCCGTCGCCGTCATCAAGCGGCCCGATTTCCTCGAACGCCTGGGCAGGGACGGCCTCTCACCGGTGGGGAACACTCCGGAAGAATTCGCGGCGCAGATCAAGACCGACCTCGCGCACTGGGCCGGGATCGTCAAGGCCGCGGGCGCGAAACTCGACTGAAAACCGGCGACAGACCACCATTTTCGAATCGGAAGAGGGAATGAAGACATGGCGTCAGAAAAAATAGGGGTCTGTCCCCGGTTTTCGCGGTTTTCGCTTGCGGCGCTGCTGCTCGGCGCGACGCTCGCGCACGCGCAGGACCCGGCCGCGAGCTACCCTTCGAGGACGATCCGCATCTTCGGGCAGGGCACGGGCAGCACCGCCGATTATCTTTCGCGCTATCTCGCGCAGCGGCTCCAGGAGCGCTGGGGGCAGCCGGTGATCGTCGACAGCCGCGCGGGCGCCGGCGGCACCATTCCCACGGACGTCGTCGCCAAATCGCCGCCCGACGGCTACAA
>VBCJ01000126.1 GCA_005884335.1 Betaproteobacteria bacterium
GAGCTCTACCACGCCGCCTACACTTTCCTCGGACACAAACGCGGCGGTCTCGCCATGTCCACCATCGTCGCCTGCGCGGGCTTCGGGGCGATCTGCGGCTCCTCGATCGCCACCGCCGCGACCTTCGCCAAGGTGGCGTACCCGTCGATGCGCAAGTTCGGCTACAAGGACACGCTCGCCTCCGGGTCCATCGCCGCGGGCGGAACGCTCGGCATCCTGATCCCGCCTTCGGTGATCATGGTGATCTACGGCATCATGACCGAGACCAATATCGGCAAGCTCTTCGCGGCCGGCATTTTCCCGGGCATCGTGGCGACGGGGCTGCTCTGCCTCGCGGTCGCGTGGATGACCTGGCGCGATCCGCGGGCCGGCCCCCCGGGCGAGCGCAGCTCCTGGGTGGTGCGGCTCGAGGCGATCAGGCACGTCTGGCCGGTGGTGTTGCTGTTCCTCGTCGTGATCGGCGGGATCTACGCCGGCGTGTTCACTGCGACCGAGGGCGCGGGAATCGGCGCCGGGGGCGCGCTCGTGTTCGCGCTGGCGCGCCGGGCGCTCAGCTGGAGGACCTTCGTCGAAGTCCTGATCGAGAGCGTGCGCACCACCTCGATGTTGTTCATGATCCTGATCGGCGCGCTCATCTTCGCCAATTTCATCAACTACACCACGATGCCTTCGGACCTGAAGGGCTTCGTCACCCAGTTCGCGGTGCACCCGATTCTCGTGATCGTGGCGATCTGCGCGGTCTACGTGGTGCTCGGCACGGCGATGGAGGAGCTGTCGATGATCCTCCTCACGGTGCCGCTGTTCTTTCCCGTCGTCACCGCGCTCGGATTCGACCCGATCTGGTTCGGGATCATCGTCGTGATCGTCGTCCAGATCGGCTTGATCAGCCCGCCGGTGGGGATGAACATCTTCGTGGTGAAGAGCCTGCTGCGCCACCTGACGATAGGCACGGTGTTCCGCGGCGTGCTCCCCTTCAATGTGGCGCTCGTCGCGCTGCTCGCGATCATCGTCGCCTTCCCCCAGCTTGCCACCTGGCTGCCTGGTTTCATGAAATGATGCGCGCAATGGATCAAGTCGAGCCGATCGAGAAGGCGAGCGCCGACGAGCTGCGCGCCCTGCAGCGCGAGCGCCTGCGCTGGACGCTGGCGCACGCGTACGAGAAGGTGCCGCACTACCGCAGGAGCTTCGACGCCGCGGGCGTTCACCCGGGCGATCTGAAAGATCTCGCAGACCTGGCGAAGTTTCCGTTCACCGCCAAAGCCGACCTGCGGGCGAATTACCCCTTCGGGATGTTCGCCGTGCCCATGGGCAGAATCGTGCGCGTGCATGCCTCGAGCGGCACCACCGGCAAGCCCACCGTCGTCGGCTACACGAAGGAGGACATCGATACCTGGGCAGCGGTGATGGCGCGTTCGATCCGCGCCGCGGGCGGGCGATCGACCGACATCGTTCACATCGCCTACGGCTACGGCCTTTTCACCGGGGGCTTGGGCGCGCACTACGGCGCCGAGGCGCTGGGCGCGACCGTCGTCCCGGTGAGCGGGGGCATGACCGAGCGGCAGGTGCAGCTGATGTGCGACTTCAAGCCCGGCATCCTCATGTGCACGCCTTCCTACGCGCTGGTGATCGCCGACGAGTTTGCGCGCCAGGGCCTCGACCCGGCGCAATGCTCGGCGCGCGTCGGGATCTTCGGCGCAGAGCCGTGGACCGAGAGCCTGCGCGATGAGATCGAGAGGCGCCTTGGCCTCGCCGCGTTGAACCACTACGGGTTGTCCGAGGTGATCGGTCCGGGAGTCGCAAGCGAGCACGTCGAGACCCGCGACGGGCTGACGATCTGGGAGGACCACTTCTATCCCGAGGTCATCGATCCGCAAAGCGGAGCGGTGCTCCCGGACGGGCAGGACGGCGAGCTGGTCCTCACCTCGCTCACCAAGATCGGCATGCCGGTGATCCGCTTCCGCACGCGCGACCTCACGCGGTTGCTGCCCGGCGCCGCGCGCAGCATGCGCCGGATGGCGCGCGTCACCGGGCGTACAGACGACATGCTGATCATCCGCGGCGTCAACGTGTTCCCTTCGCAGATCGAGGAGATCCTGCTGAAGAACGACAGGCTCTCGCCGCACTACGTGCTCGAAGTGCGCCGCGACGGACACTTGGACGATCTCGATGTGCTGGTCGAGCGCAGGGCGGAAATGCTGGCGGCGGCCAAAGTGGCCGTCGAGCAGGACGTCGAACGGAGCATCAAGGGATACATCGGCGTGAGCACCAAGGTGCGCGTGGTCGAGCCCGGGACCGTGCAGCGCTCGCAGGGCAAGGCGGTCCGCGTCATCGACAAGCGACCCAAAACTTGACGTTCACTGAAGCATCCGCTCGAGAGGAACCGCCGCGCGACACCGGCGATTTCGCCGGCGACTGCGCGCGCTACTCGCGATTCTGGGAGAGCAGCGCGGCGCGGCTCGCGCGCCTGCCCGCGAAGCCCGCGCGCAACGCGGACGAGGCGCAGGCGGCCGAGCAAATCAAGCAGGCGGCGCGCGACGCGCGCGCCCGCTTTCTCTCCGCCCACGCGGAAGGCGTCTATGACCGGCTCACGCAGAAGCGCTCGCGATTCGTTCGCGTCGAGGAGCTCGTATACGATGCGGCCTCGCTCGTGCCCGGGCTCGCTCCGACGCGCGCGCAGGTCGCGGCCGAGTCCGCGCTCCTGCAGCGCGACAAGGAAGGCCTGGAGATCGATCAGGGCATCTTCGTCTGCGCCGTGCTCGCGAATCCGGACGCCGGGCGCCACCTCTGCCACGCGATGCTGCTGCCCCACGCGGGAACCGCCGAACGGCTTCCGGAGCTGGGGAGGAACGGGCGCGTCGATCTCGGCGCGGCGGAAGTCTTCCGCAAAGGCAAGGCCGCGCACGTGATCCAGAAGAACCCGCGCCATCTGAACGCCGAGGACGCGAGCACCCTGGACGCGGCCGAGATCGCGGTCGATCTGGCGATCCTCGATCCGCAAGCGCAGATCTGCGTGCTGCGCGGGGACACCGTACCGGGCGGCAAGTATCAGGGGCGCCGCGTGCTCGGCAGCGGCATCAACCTCACGCATCTGTACCAGGGCAAGGTGCCGTTCATCTGGTACCTGCAACGCGACCTGGGGATCGTCAACAAGATCTATCGGGGTCTCGCGCGCCCGGACGCGACGCCGGACGACGTCACCGGGACAACGCGGGAGAAACCCTGGATCGCGGTGGTGGAGGGATTCGCCATCGGCGGGCACTGCCAGTACCTGCTCGTCATGGACTACGTGCTCGCGGCGCAGGACGCATTCATGAGCCTGCCCGCCCGCAAGGAGGGCATCATCCCCGGCGCGGCCAACCTGCGCCTGCCGCGCTTCACCGGGGACCGCATTGCACGCCAGGCGATCATGACCGAGCGCCGGTTCGAGTGCGACAGCGCCGAGGGGCGGCTGATCTGCGACGAGGTGGTCGCGGGAGGCGACATGGACGGCGCGATCGAGCGCGTCGTGGAGAGGCTGACCGGTTCGGGCGTGGTCAGCGCCAGCGCGAACCGGCGCGCTTTCCGCATTGCGCAGGAGCCGTTCGATCTGTTCCGGAGCTATTTCGCCCTGTACGCGCTCGAGCAGGCCTACTGCCACTTCAGCCCGGCGCTGATCGAAAACCTCGAAAGGAACTGGAATGCGAAGAGCCGCAGGCTGGACTGAGCGTCAGTTGTCTCCGGACTCGTTGTCCGACCAGCGCCTGCGAGGTCCCTCATAGGGGTAGTCCGCCGGGTCGTCCGCACTCGCCTCGTCTTCCAGATCGTCGAACTCATCCAATTGCCGGAGCAGCGATTGCAGGCGCAGTTCGGCGGCGGAGTCACGGTCGGCCTGACCGGAGAGCCGCTTGGCCACGCTTGAGGCGCGTTCGTAGTCGCGCTTGGTTCTGACCGGTCGCGCGTACCCGTTGGTTTTTCTTCGCTTGCTCATGGCTACCCCTTCCCGGCCCCCGGTGGGCTCCTCCTCATAAGTGTAGCCTTTACTTGGGCAGGAGGGTCGATTGATGCTGCCGCCGTCTCGCCCGCTGGCGGAACGCGCCGCGCGCGAGCCAGGCGAGGCCGGCAAGGATGAGCACCCCCATCAGCCAACGGACGGCGACTGCCAGCTGCGAGGCGTCGGGCGCCGGCCACGGGAACTTGCTCAGGCGGTCCGCGCGCTCGGTCATCCAGTGCCAGGCCGTGTGGCCCACCAGCACCGACAGAATGACGGTTCCCAGACGCTCCGCGACCAGGAACCGGAACAGGATTTCCAGCGCGGGGACGAGGAGCACCAACACGAGCAGCTGCCCGAGCTCGACGCCGAGATTGAACGACAGCAGCGACGTCAACAGATGGGATCCGGCGAACTGCAGCGTTTCGCGGAGCGCGAACGAGAAGGCGAACCCGTGGACCAGGCCGAACCCGAAGGTGATCAGCCAGCGGCGCCCCACGTTGCTGCCGAGGACGTTCTCGATCGCCATGTACAAAATGGAAATCGCGATCAGCGTTTCGATGAGCGGGGGAAACCACAGCGCGTCCGGCCCGAGGTTGTAGGCGGACGCGATGAGCGTGATCGAGTGCGCGACCGTAAACGCGGTGACCAGCAGGACGAGCTGCCCGAATTTCCGGAACGGGATCACCAGGCACAGCAGGAACAGCAGATGGTCGGTCCCCTCCAGGATGTGGAAGAATCCCGACTCGACGAAGCGCCAGGCGGCCTGGTGCCAGCGCGGAGCCAGCCTGACCAGGCCCGGATCCCCGTGCAGGTCGAAGGCGCGCACGACGCCGGCGTCCGGCAGGAAGCGGAGCACGACGGTGGTTCGCAGGCCCAGCCGCTCGAGCCGGGGCCGGATCGAGAAGTCGGAGCGGTCCGAGCCGATCGGATAATCGAACAGGACGTCGAGCAGTCCCTGTTCCCAGTACAGCTCCATATTGTCCGGCAGCCGCGGTCCGGTGACGTGCGCGAGCGCCTGCTCGTAGGATGCGAAGGATTTGTCGGACTCCAGGGACACGCGGGCTTCCGCGACGCGCGGGTGAGCGAGGCGGACGTCGCCCTCGTACAGGTCGACGTTGTCCGCGATCCACAGCGTCGCCGCGTTTCGGAGCGACGCGTCGGCGCGCGCGAGATCGAGAAAGCCCGCGCCGCGCCGCGGAAAGTCCACCTCGCGCATGGCTTTCAGCGGCACGCGAACGAGCAGACGAAGCCGCTGCCCTTCCGGCTTCACGAAGGCGTTTACCCTCACATCGGCCGGGATGTCGTGAGCCACCGCCGGCAGGGCGAGCACGAGAATCAACGCCGCCACCGACGGGATCCTCATGCTGCGCATGAGGGTGTTGACAAGGATTTTCCCAGCGTCGAGCATAGAGGCAGCGCAGCTTACAACGGAAAAGGGGGAGTCGATGAAAAGCGTGGAGCAGAGGCGCAATTTTTACGTCGGCGCGGCATTCGTTTCGGCACTCGTCGCGCTCGCAGCCTGCCAGGCCTTGCTCGAAGCGGGCGCCCCGGGACCCACGGTCCAGGCGCCGAGGTTCGAAGTCGATCCGCTGTGGCCGAAGCCCTTGCCGAATCATTGGCTGCTCGGATGGACCATCGGAGTGTGGGTCGACGAGCAGGACCACGTCTGGGTCATTCATCGCGGCGCGGGGGGGCTGCATGACAACGAAAAGGGGCTCGAGCTGAAGCCTCCCATCTCCGAGTGCTGCCGCACGGCCCCGCCCATACTGGTGTTCGATCAGGCGGGCAACCTGGTCAGGTCCTGGGGTGGCCCGGGCCCCGGCTACGAGTGGCCGGAAGGGGCGCACGGCGTCCACGTCGATTACAAGGGCAACGTGTGGCTCGGCGGCAACGGCAAGGGGGACGCCCACGTCCTGAAGTTCACCAAGGACGGGAAATTCCTGATGCAGCTGGGCCGTTACGGCAAGAATGCCGGCAGCAACAACCTCGAGAACTTCGGGCGGGTGGCCAAGATCTGGGTCGATCCCAAGACGAACGAGGCGTACATTGCCGACGGCTACACCAACAAACGCGTCGCCGTGGTCGACGCCGATACCGGCAAAATGAAGCGCTACTGGGGCGCGTACGGCAACAGGCCGGACGACGCTCCCATGGGCAACTACGATCCGAAAGCGCCGCCGGCCCAGCAGTTCCGCAACCCGGTGCATTGCGTCGAACGCTCGAACGACGGTCTGGTCTACGTGTGCGACCGCCAGGGCGACCGCGTGCAGGTATTCCGCCCGGACGGGACGTTCGTGAAGGAAGGGTTCTATGCCAAGGAGACGCTCGCTTCGGGTTCGGCCTGGGATATCGCGTTCTCGAAGGATCCCGGGCAGCGCTTCATGTTCCTCGCCGACGGCCAGAACGAGAAGGTGCGCATCATATTGCGCGAGACGCTGGAGGAGATTTCGAACTTCGGCGACGGCGGGCGCCAGCCCGGCCAGTTCTACGGGGTGCACAGCATCGCCAGCGATTCGAAAGGCAACCTCTACACCACCGAGACGTACGAAGGAAAGCGCGTGCAGAAATTCGTCTACAAAGGCATAGGCGCGGTTCCGCGCGGGAGCCAGGGCGTGCTGTGGCCGCGCTCCGGGTGACACACCGCCCGCTTTGCCAGCGCTGAAAAGTTGTCGTGCCGTTTCCGCCCGGCGACGGTGCGGGTCCGCTCTGTTCGGCGTCGTAGCCCCTCGGGACCCGCACCCATCGCGCGACTCTCAGAATTTGACGGCCAAGCTGACGCCGATGACCGTGATATCACCGCTACCGGTCGAGTTCGTGTCTCCAACGTCTTGGTACTTTTGCCATTCCAGCCGAAGCGCGGCATTCTTCGTGAAGCTGAAACTCGCTCCAAAGCCGTAAGTAAGGTCGGTCCCCGATGCGCTCGCCGATCCGACCAGACCCGTCCCATCCTTGAAGTCGACGTCCCAATGGAAGAGGCCCAGTCTGCCGTAAACGGAGAATTGCTGGCTCACCGGAAGCGTTCCGACTCCTGACAATTCGAAACCCTTGGCTCCAATGCTGGCACTACCAAACCCCGTAATTGAGAGGGTCGTTTTGCCCAGATCGGTGTAGCCGAATTCGCCAGCAAAGTTTCTGTTAAATTGATATCCACCGAAAATCTTCCAGGCGGTGTCTTTCTCTTCGCAAGCAATTCCGGGACCGGAAACTCCGGAGCAAGAATCTTTGAACTTTGACTGCCCAATACCAATCCCGCCGTACCAACCCGTGTCTTGCGAGAGAGCCGGCGTGGAAGCGGCAACAAGCGTGAACAGAGCGGCGGATAGCAGGTTTCTAGGATACAAGTTCATGTTTTTCCCTCCCGTGGAATGGGGTAGAGGACGATTATCGCCAGGTATTCTGCGAACTTCAATCAGGATGACGGCCTTATGCGGCATGCGCGGAATACGTTAGCGAGCGTCCTCATGCTTCTCTCGGCGGCCACTGCGCTCGCGCAAAATTTCCCTTCGAGGCCGGTGCGCATCGTTGTGCCCTTCCCGCCGGGCGGGGGCGCCGATACCCTCGCACGCATCATGGAGCCCAAGCTCGCCGGGATCTGGGCCCAACCGATCGTGGTCGAGAACCGTCCGGGCGCGAGCGGCCATATCGGCGCCGAGTTTGTGGCGAAGTCCGCGGCCGATGGCTCCACGCTCCTCATGAGCTCGACCGCGTCGCTTACCGAGAAAAACGTCGACCAGTTCGCACCGGTGTCGCTGGTCTCGGCCTCGGCCTATATCGTCACCGCGAACCCGGGCGTCACGGCGGCGAACATCCGTGAGCTGATCGCGCTCGCGAAAGCGAACCCGGGCAAGCTCACGTTCGGCTCCTCCGGCACGGGCGCGGCCTCGCATCTTTCGGCGGAGCTCTTCAAAGCGATGGCGGGAGTGGACCTCCTGCACATGCCTTACAAGGGCACCGGACAGGCGCTCACCGACCTGCTCGCCGGGCACGTGAACCTGATGTTCGCACCGTCGCAGACGGTCATGCCTTACGTGCACGCGGGCAAACTAAAGGCGCTCGCCGTCACCGGGGCCAGGCGCTCGGAGACCTTGCCGGATCTTCCAACCGTCGCCGAATCGGGATTGCCGGGATACGAAGCGGTAGGCTGGTTCGGCCTGCTCGCGCCGGCGGCAACGCCGAAAGCAACAGTGGCAAGGGCCTCTGCCGACGTGAATCGCGTGCTCGCGATGAGCGACGTGCGCGAGAAAATGCTCGGCCTCGGAGCCGATCCCGCGGGCAACACACCCGAGGAGTTCGCGCGCTTCATACGCGAGGATCAGGCGAAGTGGTCCAAGCTGATGAAAGAGGCGGGGATCAAAGCGGAGTAGAGTTAGGTAAGCCGTGCGTCGGGGCGCTGGCTCGAACGCCGCTCCGGCGGGTGAGGGTCTGTTCTGGCCGATTTGGGGAGAACTCAATTGAAAATCGTCGCTTCGATCACACGTATTCTTCTTGCGGGAGCTTGCACGACCGCTGCGTTGGCGAGCTATTCCGCGCCCACCGCGGCTCAGGACAACCCTGCAGCACGCGCGGCGCGCGAATGGCGCCAGGCGCGCGAGCAGCCGCTCGTCGCGGAATATCTCGAGTTCCTGAGCATCCCGAACGTCTCGCGGGACAAGGTAAACGTCCGCCGCAACGCGGAGCACTTGCTGAAGATGATGGAAAAACGCGGGCTGAACCCGCGCCTGCTCGAGGTGCCCGGAGTTTCGCCGGCCGTGTACGGCGAGATCCTCGTGCCGGGTGCGAGGCGCACATACGTGTTCTACGCGCACTACGACGGCCAGCCGGCGACTCAGAAGGACTGGGCCACGGCGCCGTTCGAGCCGGTGCTGCGCAGCGCGCGGCTGGACAGGGGAGGGCAGGTCGTTCCGCTTCCCGCGCCGGGCCAGCGCATTAATCCCGAGTGGCGCATCTACGCGCGCTCGGCCGCCGACGACAAGTCGCAGATCTTCGCGATGCTCGCCGCGCTGGACGCGCTCAACGTCGCCGGGATGAAGCCGCGGGCCAACCTCAAGTTCTTTTTTGAAGGTGAGGAAGAAATCGAGTCCGAGCATCTCGACAAGATCCTCGCCGCCAATAAGGACCTTCTGAAAGCCGACCTGTGGATCATCTGCGATGGAACGGAGCATCCGAGCGGCCAGCAGACGGTCACGTTCGGCGCGCGTGGCATCCAGAAACTCGAGATCACGGTGTACGGCGCGCTTCGCGACCTGCACAGCGGCCACTACGGCAATTGGGCGCCGAACCCGGCGATGATGCTCGCGCAGCTGCTCGCGTCCATGAAGGACGCGGACGGGAGGGTGCTCGTCGAGTCCTTCTACGACGGCGTTCTGCCGCTCGGTGAGCTGGAGAAGAAAGCCATCGCCGACGCGCCGAACAGCGACGCGAGCCTCATGCGCGAGTTCGGGCTCGCGCGCGTGGACGGGAGTGGGAGAAGGCTAGCCGAGATGATCAACCTGCCGTCGCTCAACATCCGCGGCATGGCGAGCGGGCAGACGGGCAGCCAGGCGGTGAACGCCATTCCTTCCACCGCGACCGCAGCGATCGATCTTCGCCTGGTGAGAGGGGTGACCAAGGAGGGGCAGGTCGCGCGCGTCATTGCGCACATCCGCAAGCAAGGCTACCACGTCGTCGACGCCGATCCCGACGAGAAGACGCGCCTCGCCCATCCAAGGATCGCGAAGGTCGCCGTCGAGGCAGGCGGCTACAACGCGGTGCGCGCGCAGATGGACCTCCCCGCCGCGCAGAAACTCGTCGCGGCGGCGCGCAGCGTGCGCAGCCCCGTCGTGCTGCAGCCGACTTCGGGCGGCAGCGTTCCGCTCGACATGATCATCGACATACTCGGGACGAACACGGTCCAGGTTGCCATCGCCAATTACGACAACAATCAGCACGGTGCGAACGAGAATCTCCGGATGCAGAATCTCTGGAACGGCATTGAGCTGCAGGCGGCCTTGTTGACAATGGATTGAGAACCTCTGTGGCGGATGCTCATCCCATGTACGTGGTAGAGCGTTTCGCGCGGTTTGCCGATGACTGTCGCAAGCGGCCCATCGCGCCCAATGTGCTGCACCACGCCAAACGCGCGGTGATCGATTGGTACGCCGCGTTGCTTCCCGGAGCCGTGGTTCCTCCGGCGGTGCTGCTCGAGCGCGCTCTCGCCGGGGAGCTGGACCTCGGTGACTCGCATCTCGCCCTGGGCAGGCGCGCGACGGTACGAACCGCGGCGCTCATCAACGGCGCGGCCGCGCACGCACTCGAGGTGGACGACATTTTCCGCCAGGGCATCTACCATCCCGGGGCGCCGACCATCGCCGCTGCGCTCGCCGTCGCGCAGTCGCGCCGCGCCTCGGGCGAGCAGTTCCTGCGCGCGGTGATCGTCGGCTACGAGATCTCCACGCGCATCGCCGCGGCCATGGGCCGCGCTCACTACAGGTACTGGCACAACACCGGAACCATCGGCTGTTTCGGCGCGGCGAGCGCCGCGGCCGAGCTGCTCGGCCTCGACAGAAGGCGCTTCGCCCATGCGCTCGCCGCGGTCGCCACTTTCTCCGCCGGCCTGCAGCAGGCGTTTCGCGCGGATTCGATGTCCAAGCCCATGCACGCGGGGCGCGCCGCGGAAGCCGGCGTCACCGCGGCCCTCGCAGCAGCAGAGGGCCTGACCGGATCGCTCGATATCATGGAAGGCGAAGCGGGCTTCGGTCGGGCGATGGGCGGCGACCCGGACTGGGAGCGCGCGCTCGCCACGCTGGACAAGGACTTCCACATCACGCAGATGACTTTCAAGAACCACGCCTGCTGCGGCCACGCCTTCGCCGCCATCGACGGCGCCCTTGCGCTGAAAGCGCGGATGGGCGTGGCCGTCGAGGAGATCGCGCGCGTGCGCGTCGGCGGCTACCGGGCGACCCTGGAGGTGGCGGGGATCGCGGACCCCGCGACCGCCGCCGAGGCGCGCTTCAGCACGCCCTACCTCGTCGCCACCGCGCTCACTCATGGCAGCGTGCGGCTTGCCGCGTTCGAGCCGGCGCGGCTCGGGGACGCGGCCACGCGCTCGCTGATGCGGCGCGTAGAGATGGCTCTCGACCCCGATCTCGATGCGGCGTTTCCGGCGCAGCGCGCGGCGCGCGTCGCGATCGAGTCGCGCGACGGCCGGCGCGGCGAGCATCTCCAGCCCACGCGCAAGGGCGACCCGGACCTGCCGCTCTCCGACGCCGAGCTCGAGCACAAGTACTTCGAGCTCGCTTCTCCGGTGCTCGGAGAGGAACAGGCGCGAGCGCTCCTCGCCAGGCTGTGGAAGCTGGAACGCGAACCGCGCCCGTGACGCTCGCGCAGGCCCTGTTCAGGCCGCGCGCGGTCGCGCTCGTCGGTGCATCCGGCGACCCGGCGAAGAACAGTGCGCGCCCCTTGCGCTTCCTGCGCAAGCACGGCTACGCGGGACGCATCGTCCCGATCAACGCGTCGCGCAGCGAAGTGCTCGGCGAGCGCGCCTGGCGCAGCCTCGCCGAGGCACCCGGCGCGATCGACCACGCTTTCATCATGACGCCGGGTGATTCGGTCGAGCGCGCGATCGAGGAATGCGGTGCGCGCGGCGTGCCCGTTGCGACGATTTTCAGCGACGGCTTTGCCGACGCCGGGGCGGCAGGCGCGGCGCGGCAGGCGCGGCTCGTCGCACGCGCGAGAACACTGGGGGTGCGCGTGCTGGGCCCCAACAGCATGGGGCTCATCGACGTTCCCGGCCGCGCCACGCTCAGCGTGAACGCGGTGCTCGAGATGGACGCCTTGCCCGCAGGGACGACGAGCTTCGTGTCGCAGAGCGGAACCATGCTCGGCACGGTGCTCTCGCGCGGCGCGGCGCGGGGCTTGGGCTTCGCCAAGCTCGTCTCGGTCGGCAACGAGTCCGACCTCGGGATGGCGGAGCTGGTCGAGCTGCTCGCCGAGGATCCCGGCACCCAGGTGATCCTCCTGTTTCTCGAAACGATACGCGACGGCGCGGGCCTCGCCGCCGCCGCGCGCAAGGCCCATGCCGCGGGAAAACCCGTAGTCGCGTACAAGCTCGGCCGCTCGCGGCTGGGCGCAGCGCTCGCGCGCTCGCACACGGGCGCGCTCGCGGGCGAGGACGCGGCGCTCGACGCGTATTTCCGCGACTGCGGCATCGTGAGGGTGGACCTGCTCGAAACGCTCATCGAGATCGCGCCGCTCCTCGCCGGGCGCACGCCGCCTAACCTCCCGCGCGCCGCACGCGTTGCGGTCGTGACCACCACCGGGGGCGGCGCCGCGAGCGTGGTCGATCGGCTGGGCGTGTTCGGCATCGAGACGGTCGCGCCGGACTCCAAATCGCCGATCATCGATCTGACGATGACTGCGACCGCGGAGCAGTACACCGCGGCGCTCGATGATCTGCTTGCGTCTCCTCAGTGTGACGGCGTGCTGGCGGTGGTCGGGTCTTCGGCGCAGTTCCATCCGCAACTCGCGGTCGAGCCCATCGTGCGTTCGAAGAAGAACGCGAAGCCGCTCGCGGTCTTCCTCACTCCGCACGCGGAACGCTCGCTTGCCCTGCTCGCCGAGCGCGGGATCGCCGCCTTTCGCACGCCGGAAGCCTGCGCGGACGCGCTTGCCGCCACCTTCGCCTGGCGCTCCCCCCGCACCCGCACCGCTGCCGCATCCACCGAATGGCCAACTGATCTGCCGCGGCGCGGAGGTCTCGATGAAGCGCAAGCGCTGGTGCTGTTTGCCTCGCTCGGAATCCCGGTGGTGGAGCACGCGATCGCACAGCCTCCCGGCTATGCGCACGCCATTCCCTACCCGGTGGCGGCAAAGGCGCTTTCCGCCGAACTCCTCCACAAGACCGAAGCCGGAGCCGTATGTCTTGGCATCGCGGACCGTGCCGAGCTCGATCGCGAGGTCAGCGCGATGCTAGCGCGCGTCCCCGCGGCCCGCCTCGTCCTGGTACAGAAAATGGAATCGGGACTCGCCGAGGCGATCGTCGGCTATCGCGACGATCCGGTCGTCGGCCCGATCGCGCTCGTCGGGGCGGGAGGCGCGCTCGCGGAAATCTACAAGGACTACGCGTTGCGGCTCGCGCCGGTGAGCGAAGAGGAGGCGGAGGAGATGATCGAGCGGGTGAAGGGCCTCGCAATGGTGCGCGGCTACCGCGGACTGCCGCGCGGCGATGTGCGTGCGCTGGCGCAGGCTGTCGCCGCGCTCTCGCGCCTTGCGCTCGTCAGCGGCCGGCCGGTCGCGGAAGGCGAGATCAATCCGCTGATCGTGAAACGCGAGGGCGTCGTCGCGGTCGACGGGCTCGTCGTGATGAAGGAGTGAGCATGGATTTCCGTTTTACGCCCGAGCAGGAGCAATTCCGCGAATCGGTGCGGCGCTTCTCCGAAAAACATCTTGCGACGGGCGCCCGCGCGCGCGCGCACTCGCCTGAATACCCGTGGGACGTCGCCAAGCTCATGGCGGCGCAAGGGCTGCTCGGGATTACGATCGCGGAGGCCGACGGCGGCCAGGGCGGCCAGCTCATCGACGCGGTGATGGCGATCGAGACCGTCGCCTCGGTGTGCCCGAGAAGCGGCGATGTCGTCCAGGCGGGCAACTTCGGCCCGATCCGCGTGCTCGCCGAATACGGCACGAAGCCGCAGAAGGAGCGCTATCTCACGCGGCTGCTCTCGGGCGAGTCCCTGATCTCGGTGGGCATGACCGAACCGGAAGCCGGCTCCGCGGTGACCGATCTTCGGACGACGGCGACGCCGGACGGCGCAGGCTATCGCGTGAACGGCTCCAAGATCTTCACCACGCACTCCACGCACGCCGAAGTGATGCTCGCCTACGTGCGCTTCGGTCCGGGCGTGGGCGGAATCGGCTCGGTGCTGATCGACCTCAAGGCGCCGGGCGTGCGCTCCGGCAAGCCCTCGAAGTTCATGTCCGACGAGGAGTGGGCGCAGATCTACTTCGAGAACGTCTTCGTTTCCGCCGACAGCGTCGTTCTCAGGGAGGGCGGGTTCAAGAAGCAGATCGCGGGGTTCAACGTCGAGCGGATCGGCAACGCGGCGCGCTCGCTCGCGCTCGGGCGTTACGCCTACGAACGTGCGCGGGAGTGGGCGATGCAGCGCAAGCAGTTCGGGCGCCTGCTGTGCGAATTCCAGGGACTTCAATGGAAGTTCGCCGAGATGAAAATGAAGCTCGACGCCGGGCAACTCCTGCTTTACCGGGCCGCGGCGAGCGCCGACCGCGGATTCCCGTCGGCGGAGGAGACCGCGATCGCCAAGGCGTTCTGCAATCAGTCGGGGTACGAGATCGCGAACGAAGCGCTGCAGGTGATGGGCGGGCTCGGCTACACGCAGGAGGAACTGGTCGAATACTGCGTGCGCCGCTGCCGCGGCTGGATGATCGCCGGCGGCTCGATCGAGATCCTCAAGAACCGGATCGCGGAAAGCGTGTTCGAGCGGAGCTTCCCGCAGCGCCCGGATCCAGTTCGCTAGCGGGAACGGGCCGGGCAGACTGAATTACAGGCTGCGCAGGAAATTGAAGATGTCCTGCGTGTCCGCTCCCCCAAGAGCATCGAAGATCTCGATCACTAGGTTGGCTTCCGATGAACCAAATTGGAGGTTCCCGAAACTCTTGTGAGCCATGATGGCTTCCCGCAGGTCCGTCGTTCGTCCATCGTGGAGAAAGAACTTCCGCTGGCCCAGGCCCCACAAGGGCGCGGTGCGAAACTCGTCTCCTCTCGCGTTGCCCTGGAGGATGTTGTCGGCCAGTCCCGGACCCATGCCATGCAGCAGCAAATCGGAATAGAGATTGACCGGCTTCTGGTCGAACGCCGCGCTGGAGGACTTCCCCGTCGTGAGGGACGGCGTGTGGCACAAGGCGCAGCCGATCCTGTTGAACAAACTCCTGCCATTGCCGATCGACGGCGTCTCA
>VBCJ01000064.1 GCA_005884335.1 Betaproteobacteria bacterium
ATTCGAAGCCGTCAACGAGACTGTCCTTCGGCACGCGGCCCTGCGCGGCAACGTAGAAACCGAAATCGCCGGCGCGGATTCCAGCGCGGGCTGCGGCTGCGCGTACCCGGAATGGGTGGGCGAAGCCGAAGTGGAGCGCTCGAACGAGATTCTCAGGCGCTTGCGCGGGACCGCCAGCGCGTATCCGGAATTGCGCGAGTGCCTTGCCGTCCTGCCCATGCACCTTGTCGCTGAAGTCGGGGGCTTGCGCATCGGCATCGCGCATGGCGACGCCGAATCGCTCGCCGGCTGGCAGTTCTCGCAGGAGACGCTGCGCGAGCGTCCCGAACGCGCGGGGGCCCTGCTCGCCGGATCCGGCGTCGACGTCTTTGCCTGTACGCATACCTGCCTGCCGGTGATGCAGGACTTCGCCACGCCGCGCGGAACGGCGCTCATCGTCAACAACGGCGCGGCCGGAATGCCGAATTTCCGCGATACGCATTTCGGCCTCGCGACGCGCATCGCGAGCACGCCCTCGGCGCAGGCGCTCTACGGCGTGCGGCTCGGAGCGACGGTGGTCGAAGCCGTGCCCGTGCGCTATGACTACGAAGCGTGGATGGCGCGATTCGACCGCGTCTGGCCAGCAGGCTCGCCCGCCGCGCTCTCTTATCGCGGGCGCATCGCTTCCGGTCCCGGTTACGAAGTGGAACAGGCCGTGCGGACGGGCGCCCCGGCGGGCGCGCTCTCGCGCACCGCCTGAATGCCCGCGGATCATGTCCCGCCGCCGGCTGCTGCTCGCGGCCCTGCTGCTGGTCTCGATCGCGGCGTTTTTCGCGCTCGACCTCGGGCAGTATTTCAATCTCGAGTTCTTCAGGGGAAAGCAGGCGGCAATCGAAGAATTCAAGCGCGCGAACCCGCTCGCCGCGAGTTTCTTTTTTTTCGGAATTTACATTGCCGTCACGTCGCTTTCGCTCCCGTTCGCGGCGGTCATGTCGCTCGCAGTCGGCGCGATCTTCGGTCTCCTGTGGGGTACGCTGATCGTATCGTTCGCCTCGAGCATCGGCGCAACGCTTGCGTTTCTCTCCTCTAGGTTTCTCTTCCGCGAGGCGGTCCGGAACCGGTTCGGCAACCGGCTGCGCGCGATCGACGCGGGGCTCGAAAAAGAAGGCGCGTTTTACCTGTTCGCCCTGCGGCTCCTGCCGCCCTTTCCGTACGTCGTCGTCAATCTGCTGATGGGTCTGACGCCCGTCAAAACCCGGACGTTCTACTGGGTGAGCCAGATCGGCATGCTTCCCGCCACGATCGTCTACGTCAACGCGGGCACCCAGCTGGCTACCCTCAAATCGATCTCGGGGATTCTTTCCCCGGCGCTGATCGGGTCGCTCGTGCTGCTCGGCGTATTTCCGCTCGTCGCCAGGTACGTCGTCGAATCCGTCAAGGCGCGCCGCCGGCTTGCGAAGTGGCCCAAACCCGCGAAATTCGAGCGCAACCTCGTCGTGATCGGCGCAGGCTCCGCGGGCCTCGTAACGGCCTACATCGCAGCCGCGGTGAAGGCGAGGGTGACTCTCGTCGAGAAGCACCGGATGGGCGGGGACTGTCTCAACACCGGCTGCGTGCCTTCCAAAGCCCTGATCAAGTCGGCGCGGCTCGTCGCGCAGGCGAAACGCGCACGCGAATTCGGCTTCAAGTCGATGCAGGTCGAGTTTGATTTCGCCGACGTCATGGAACGCGTGCAGCGCGTGGTGAGGACCGTCGAACCGCACGACTCGGTCGAGCGCTACACCCAGCTCGGCGTCGAGTGCCTGCAGGGCGAGGCAAAAATTACGTCCCCCTGGACGGTGCACGTGAAGACCGCGGCCGGTGTGCGCACGCTCACCACGCGGGCCATCGTCATCGCCGCGGGCGCGCGCCCCTTCGTGCCGCCGATCCCCGGGCTCGCCGAAATCGGTTGCCTCACCTCGGATACGGTCTGGAACCTGAGGGCGTTGCCGCCGCGGCTGGTCGTCCTCGGGGGAGGGCCGGTCGGTTGCGAGCTCGCCCAGTGCTTCGTGAGGTTCGGATCGCGCGTGACGCAGGTCGAGATGCTTCCGCGCATCCTGATCCGGGAAGACGCGGAGATCTCCGAAATGGTCGCGCGGCAGTTCCGCGAGGAGCGCATCGACGTCCGCGCCGATCACAAGGCGGTGCGCGTACTCCGGGAAGGCGGCCAGAAGCTGCTTTTGTGCGAGCACGGCGGGAAGCAGGTCCCCATCCCGTTCGACGAGCTGCTGTGCGCGCTCGGGCGCGTCGCCAATACCGAGGGGTACGGCCTGGAGGAGCTCGGCATCGAACTCACCAAAACCCGCACCGTCGAAACCGACGAAACACTCCAGACGCTCTATCCCAACATCTACGCCTGCGGCGACGTCGCCGGCCCGTATCAGTTTACGCATACCGCTTCGCACCAGGCCTGGTACGCGGCGGTGAACGCGCTCTTCGGCGGCGTGAAGAAATTTCGCGCCGACTACTCGGTGATCCCCTGGGCGACGTTTACCGATCCCGAGGTCGCCCGCGTGGGGCTGAACGAAACCGAGGCCAAGGAGAAAAACGTCGCTTACGACGTCACGAGCTACCCTCTGGAGGACCTCGACCGCGCGATTGCCGACGGCGAGACGACGGGGGTGGTCAAGGTCCTCACCGTGCCCGGCCGGGACAGGATCCTCGGCGCGACGATCGCCGGGGAACACGCGGCTGATCTCATCGTCGAATTCATCACGGCGATGAAACACGGCATCGGCCTCAACAAGATCCTCGGCACCATCCACATCTACCCCACGCTCGCCGAGGCCAACAAGTACGCGGCGGGCAACTGGAAGAGAGCTCACGCCCCGCAAGGCCTGCTCAGGTGGGCTGAGAGGTTCCACGCCTGGAGGCGCGGTTGAAGATTTCGATCATCGTCCCGGCGCTGAACGAGGCGGACGGCGTTGCTACGGTGCTCGCGGGGCTCGCTCCGCTGCGCAACCGCGGCCACGAAGTGATCGTTGTCGACGGCGGCTCGAGCGACAAGACTGCGGCTCTTTCTCGCAGCGCTGCCGACCGCGTGATCTCGGCCCCGCGCGGTCGCGCGAGCCAGATGAACGCGGGAGCGGCGCTCGCGCGCGGCGAAGTCCTCCTATTCCTTCACGCCGACACGCGCCTTCCGGAAAATGCCGACGCACGAATCCTGGGCGGGCTCGCGGCAAGCGGCAAGGCATGGGGGCGCTTCGACGTGCGCATCGAGGGCGAGAGCCGCCTGCTTCCCGTGATCGCGTTTTTCATGAACCTGCGCTCGCGCGCGACCGGCATTGCCACCGGCGATCAGGCCATTTTCGTCCGGCGCGAGGCGTTCGATCGCGTCGGACGCGTCCCGCCGCTCGAGCTGATGGAGGACATCGCCCTGTCGCGATCGCTGAAGCGCGTCTCGCGGCCGCTGTGTCTTGCCGACGAGGCGGTGACATCGGGCCGCCGCTGGGAGCGCCGCGGGGTCCTGCGCACCGTGCTGCTGATGGGATGGCTGCGCCTCGCGTTTTTCCTCGGCGCCGCTCCGGCGAATCTGGCCCGCCTCTATGACGGCGAGCGCAGCTGACACCGTCTGCCGGGTGATGGTGTTCGCCAGGGCGCCGGGCGAGGCCAAGACCCGGCTGATTCCCGCGCTCGGCGAGGCGGGCGTCGCGGCGCTGCACCGCCGTCTCGTGATGCACTGCCTGCGCGCGGCGAGGGATTCGCGGCTCGGCCCGGTCGAGCTGTGGTGCGCGCCCGATACGAGCGATCCCTTTTTCCGGGAATGCGAGCGTCGGCTCGGAGCGAGCCTTCATGCGCAGGGAGACGGCGACCTGGGCGCGCGCATGCAGCGCGCGTTCGAATCGGCGCTCGCGGGCGCGGA
>VBCJ01000065.1 GCA_005884335.1 Betaproteobacteria bacterium
AGCACCGCAAGCGGCGAGTCGTTGCCCATCGAGCCGACGGGTTCCTCGCCGTTCGTCGCCATCGGGGTCATGATGAACTTGATGTCCTCCTGCGTGTAGCCGAAGGCCTGCTGGCGGTCGAGCATCCGCACCGAGCTCTTCAGCGGCGGGGTCTTTTCGGTCTCCACCTCGTCGAGCTTGACGCGGATACGGTCGATCCACTCCGCGTAGGGTTTCGCCCCTGCGAGCGTGTTCTTGAGCTCCTCGTCGTCGATGATCCGGCCCTTCTCCAGATCGACGAGGAACATCCTGCCGGGCTGCAGGCGCCACTTTTTGACGATTTTGTCCTCGGGCACCGGCAGGCAGCCGCATTCCGATCCCATGATCACGAGGTCGTCTGCGGTGACGATGTAGCGCGAGGGCCGCAGGCCGTTCCTGTCGAGCGTCGCGCCTATTTGGCGCCCGTCGGTAAACGCGATCGAGGCGGGCCCGTCCCAAGGCTCCATCATGGCGGCGTGGTATTCGTAGAATGCGCGCCGCGTCGGGTCCATCAACGTGTGGTTCTCCCAGGCCTCGGGGATCATCATCATCATCGCATGCGCGACTGAATACCCTCCCATCACCAGAAGCTCCAGCGCGTTGTCGAACGAAGCGGAATCGGATTGTCCGTCGTAGATCAGCGGCCAGATTTTCTCGAGGTCCCGGCCGAGAACCGGGCTCGAGATCGCGCCCTGGCGAGCGCGGATCCAGTTGACGTTGCCCCGCAGCGTGTTGATCTCGCCGTTGTGGCAGATCATGCGGAACGGGTGCGCCAGGTCCCAGGATGGGAAGGTGTTCGTGGAAAAGCGCTGGTGGACCAGGGCGAGCGCGGACTCGACGCGCGCATCCTGCAGGTCCTTGTAGTACTGGCCGACCTGGTGCGCGAGCAGCATGCCCTTGTAGCACGCAGTGCGCGCCGACATAGACGGAACGTAGAACTCCTTGCCGTGCGCGAGCTTGAGCGCCTGGATGGCGTGGCCCGAGCTCTTTCTGATGATGTAGAGCTTGCGCTCCAATGCGTCGGTGACGGTCACTCCTTTGCCTCGCCCGATGAACACTTGCCGGATCACCGGCTCGATCCGCTTCGCCGGTTCCGCGAGGTCGCTGTTGTCCACCGGAACATCCCGCCAGCCGAGCAGGATCTGGCCCTCGTCCTTGATCGCTCGCTCGATCTCATACTCGCAGGCAAAGCGCGAGGCAGGGTCGCGCGGCAGAAAGACGATGCCGACGCCATACTGGCCTGGAGGGGGCAGTTTCAGGCCCTGCTTTGCCATGACCTCGCGGAGGAATTTGTCGGGGATCTGGATGAGCAGGCCCGCCCCGTCTGAGAGCTTGGGATCCCAGCCCACCGCGCCCCGGTGGGTGAGATTGCGCAATACCGTGAGACCTTGCTCGACGATCGAATGCGATTTCTTGCCCTTGATATGGGCGACAAAACCCACGCCGCAGGCGTCATGCTCGTTGGCGGGGTGGTACAGACCCTGAGGTTCGTTCAGTATCACGCTGGGTTCGGACGAATGGCGTTTGCCGGCGGCGGAATTCTCCGCTTCCGCACTTCTCGAGGCCGGGTTTTTGACTATACCTGTGTTTCCTTGCTGCCTCAAGTGCTTAGAGCAGCACTGCTAAGCAGCAAAGTACTGCTAAGCACTCACTTAGGCGGCAAGCCGCGAGAGCGTGTGATCGATTGCGCCAGGCGGTATGTCGGCGCGAAGCAGGGCCATCCCCAGGCGCTCCAACAGAACGAAATGGGCGCGGCCGCCCCTTGCTTTCTTATCGAGCCGCATCAATTGCTGCATGCGCGCAGGCGAAATCCCTCTTACGGCTGTCGGAAGTCCCGCGCGCTCGAACAGCGAACGGACGCGAGCGGTGTCGGCCTCCGAAAGATAGCCGAGCTGACGCGACAGGTCGGCCGCCATGACTATCCCGGCCGCCACCGCCTCGCCGTGCAGCCAAGCCCCGTAGCCGAGGCCCGTTTCAATGGCGTGGCCGAACGTGTGGCCGAAGTTGAGGAGCGCGCGCAAGCCGCGCTCGCGCTCGTCGCGGCCGACGATTTCGGCCTTGATCGCGATCGAGCGAACCACAGCCTGTCCCAGCGCTTCCGGATCCCGCTCTAACAGACGATCGAGATTGGCCTCGAGCCATCCGAAGAACCCGGCGTCGCGGATCAAGCCGTGCTTGATCACTTCGGCAAGCCCCGAGCGCAGCTCGCGCTCGGGTAGGGTTTCCAGCGTTCGCATGTCGGCCACGACCAGCTGAGGTTGATGAAAGGCGCCGATCATGTTCTTTCCGAGCGGGTGATTGATCGCGGTCTTGCCGCCGACCGACGAATCCACTTGTGCGAGCAACGTGGTCGGGATCTGAACGAAGGGCACGCCGCGCTGATAGGTGGCGGCGGCGAACCCCGCCAGATCCCCGATTACCCCACCCCCCAGGGCGATGAGTGTGGTATCACGCGCGCATCGCTGCTCGAGCAGCGCATCGAAAATCCCATTAAGGGTGCGCCAGTCCTTGTGTTCCTCGCCGTCGGGAACGATGATGCGGACCACCTCGATGTCCTCACGGGCCAGCGCTCCGGCAACGCGTTCGAGATAGAGCGGCGCCACCGTCGGGTTGGTGACGACGGCCACCTTCCCTTGCGCAAGGAAAGGGGCAATAAGGTCGGCCCGATCGAGAAGCCCGGCACCGACGTGAACGGGATAGGAGCGCTCCCCGAGCGCTACGCTGAGAGTTTGCATGCTTCGTCGAATCGGGCGAGCACCTGCGCAAGCAAGGGGCCGATACCTTGGCGGCCGGTCTCGATCACCAGGTCCGCGACCTCGCGATAAAGCGGATCGCGCTCGGCGTAAAGCGCCTCGAGCCGCTCGCGCGGGTCGCCGCCCTGCAACAGGGGTCTGGACTTGTCGGCGCGGGTGCGCTGCCACAGTACCGGTGGAGGCGCGTGAAGGTAGATGACGAAGCCGCGGGTCTTGAGATTGTCGCGGTTGCGGAGATCGAGCACCGCGCCGCCCCCGGTGGCGAGCACGATATCGTTCAGCGCGGTCAACTGTTCGATCACTTCGCCCTCGCGCTTGCGAAACCCCGCCTCGCCCTCGATATCGAAGATCACGGCGACGCGCACGCCGGTTCGGGCCTCGATTTCGCGGTCGGCATCGTAGAACGTCTTGCCGAGGCGCTTGGCGAGCTGGCGGCCAACCGTGGTCTTTCCGGCACCCATCATGCCCACCAGGAAAAGTTTGTGGCTCGTCTTCACGGGGATATTGTAGCAACCCACCCGTATCGGGCCCGAAAGCAAAGGGCCGGCATTGCCGGCCCCTTGCCGATTAGGTGATCCCGCAGCGTCAGCGCTGGCTTAGGATGCGCTGTTCCACGATGCGCGGAGTAATGAACACCAACAGTTCCGTCTTGTTGTCCGAGCGCGAGTTGTTGCGGAAAAGCACTCCGAGCAACGGCAGGTCTCCGAAGAACGGCACTTTGGTAATCGTGGTCTGCAAGGTCTGGGTATAGATACCGCCGATCACGACCGTGCCGCCGTTTTCCACCAGCACTTGGGTCTGGACGTGCTTGGTGTCGATGGCGAAACCGGCGTTGGTGCTCTGACCTACCGAGTCCTTGTTGATGTCCAAGTTCATGATGATGTTGCCATCGGGCGTGATCTGCGGTTTCACCTTGAGCGCCAAGTTCGCTTTGCGGAACGAAATCGAGGTCGCGCCGCTCGAAGTCGCCTGCTGGTAAGGCAACTCGGTGCCCTGCTCGATCAGCGCTTCGACATTGTTGGCGGTCATCACCCGCGGACTTGAAATGATCTTGCCCTTGCCGTCGGCCTCCAGAGCCGAGAGCTCGAGCTGGAGCGCTCCGGTCAGTCGATTGGTGATCAACAGGGCGATGGATCCCGCCGCCGCTGCATTGCCGACCGGTGCCGCAGGCAAATTGACGCTCAAATTGTCGGGGGTCTTCGTCGATATGGCGCCCCCACCTACAGGAAACAAGTTGGAAAAGTCGTTTAGCGTCCCGGTCTGGCTCACGGCAACGCCCGACTCATTGATGCCTATCGGGCTCGGACCCGAGCTGGTGCTGTTCTGGACGATCGGGCGGGCCACATTACCCAGGCGCACGCCGAGATTTTTCGCAAAACTGTCGTTGGCTT
>VBCJ01000066.1 GCA_005884335.1 Betaproteobacteria bacterium
GAGCTGTGGGAGACGCGCTCTTCGCCCGCCGACAACTCGGGCGCGAAAGACGCGGCCGAGCACGAGCGGCGCATCGAGCCCGTGGGCGGCGGCACCGTGTTCCGCATCATCGAGTATCCGCCCGACCGCGTGCGCATCGCGACGCTGGCCCCGGATACGTTCTTCACCGAGATGGGCGCGCAGGTCGCCGACCCGGCGCATCGCCGCCACCCCGGAATGCACAGGACGCACACGCTCGATTACTGCGTCGTGCTCTCCGGAGAAATCTACGCGGTGCTGGACGAAGGCGAAGTGCTGCTGCGCGCGGGCGACTGCCTCGTGCAGCGCGGCACCCGCCACGCCTGGAGCAACCGCAGCGAAGAGCCCTGCGTCATCGCGTTCGTGCTGGTCGCCGCGAAGCCGCTGCCGTGACCGCGAAGCCGCACATGTTGCTCGAAAAAGATGTCGCGGTGCCAATGCGCGACGGCGCGCTGCTGCGCGCGAACGTGTTCCGCCCCGACGCAGCGGGAAGATTCCCGGTCCTCATGACTCTCGGCCCCTACGGCAAGGACGTGCACCTGTCGCAGTTCATGCCCGAGGCCTGGGAGGCGCTCAAGCACCGCCATCCCGAAATTCTCGAAGCTTCGTCCTGCAAATACCTCGTGTTCGAAACGCCGGATCCCGAGATGTGGGCGCGAGAGGGCTACGTCGTGGTGAAAGTCGATTCGCGCGGCTCCGGCAAGTCGGCGGGGAAGCTCGACGTGAACTCGCCCGGGGAGTTCCGCGATTTCCACGACGCGATCGAGTGGGCCGCGGCGCAGCCCTGGTCGAACGGTAAGGTCGGTTTGCTCGGCATCTCCTATTACGCCGCGGGCCAGTGGATGATCGCGGCGCAGAGGCCCCCGCATCTCGCGGCGATCCTTCCGTGGCAGGGCACCTACGATTTCTACCGCGACCGCACCCGGCAGGGCGGCATCCTCGGCAGCGGCTTCCTCAGGCGCTGGTGGAACCGCAGCGTGCTGCGGAACCAGCACGGCAACCCCGACACGCCCCTCACCGACCTCTCCACGGGCGAGCGCAACACCGGACCGGCGAGCCTCGCGCCCGAGGAGCTCGCCGCGAACCGCGTCGAGTACATCGAGAACCTCCTCGCGCGCCCGCTGAACGGCCCCTGGTACGAAGAGCGCAGCGCCCGGCTGGATCGCATACAGGTCCCGGCGCTCGTCGTGGCGAACTGGGGCGGGCTCGGCCTGCACCTGCGCGGCACGATCCTCGGCTGGCTCGGCATCGCCTCGCGCGAGAAGTGGCTCAAGATCCAGTCGGGATCGTACTTCCTGACGTTCCTCCTGCCCGAGAGCGTCGCGCTCCAGCGGAAGTTTTTCGACCGCTATCTGAAGAATATCGACAACGGCTGGGAGCGCGAGCCGAAAGTCGAGGTCGCGGTGCGCGCCGCCGACGACACCGTGAAGCGCGTCGCGCGCGACACGCGGTGGCCGCTCCCGGGAACGAAGTGGACGCGGTTCTACCTCGACGCATCGAGCTTGACGCTCGCCGCGGCGGCGCCCGGCAAACCAGCGAGCGCGAGCTACGCGGCGATCGGCGAAGGCTTGAGCTTCAGCACGGCGCCCCTGGAACGAGCGCTCGAGTTCGCTGGACCGATCAAGGCGAAGCTCTTCGTTTCGTCGAGCACGGACGACATGGATATCTTCGCCACGCTGCGCGCTTTCGATCCGCAGGGGAAGGAAGTCACTTTCCTCTCCGCTGTCGAGCCCAAGGCGCCGGTCTCGCAGGGATGGCTGCGCGTCTCGCAGCGAAAGCTCGATCCGCGGCGCTCGACCGAATACCAGCCGTGGCACACGCACGACGAAGCGCAGAAGCTCAAGCCCGGCGAGATCGCGGAAGTGGATCTCGAGATCTGGCCGGCGAGCCTCGCGCTTCCGGCCGGCCATCGACTCGCGCTCGCGTTGCAGGGAAAGGACTTCGAGCGCCCGGGCGAGATCGGCGTGCAGAAAGGCTCGGGCTGGTTCCTGCACGACGACCCGCGCGACCGGCCGCCTGAGACCTTCGCCGGCATGCATACCGTGTACAGCGGTGCCGGGCGTAGCGCGTATCTGCTGTTGCCTGTGATCGGCGACACCTGACCCCTACGCCGGCTCCTTCGCATCGATCAGCACGAAGGCGATGCGGCAGTTTTCCCACCCGCGGTTCACCCAGCCGTGGTTCGTCCCCCGCTGCACCAGCACGTCGCCCGCTTTCAGATGCACCTCGGAATCGTCGAGCAGCATGTCGATCTCGCCCGAGATCACGACGGCGTAGTCGACGCTCTTGGTGCGGTGCATGTTCGCGTGGCGTGCGCTGCCCGCGCCAGCCTCTATCCCCATTTCGCGCAGCATGGCCGCGCTGTCGACGGCGCCGAAATCCGCGGCGGGAGGAAAGTCGACGACGCGGAAGATCGAGCCGCGGGGCGGAGGAGCGACGCCGATGTCGCGCTCGGCGGCGTCCGCGCTTCCGGAATTGTCGGCCGGCGATTCCTCCGTCACCCACAGGAGCGTGGAGACGAGCCCGGTCGCCTTTCTCAGCTTCGCGTTGGGCGCGGCGCCGTCGATCAGGACGACCGCCCTCCCGCCCGCGTCGTGGCCGGTGACCACGCGCCTTGTCTGCTGCGGCATGCCCTCAGAGGAAGAAGAGCTTCAGGCGGCGAATGGCCGGAAGCGGAATTTCTGCTCTGCCTGCGATATCGCGGCGGCGTTTCGCGCCGAAACGCCCCAGTGATCGTTCCGGTTGGGAGGCCATTTCCAGTCCTCGGGCTTTCCGGTCTTGTACGAGCTGCCGATGCGCTGGACCTCGGAGGTGTACTCCACCGCGGCGCCGAACGGTGCAACGAAATACGCGAAGACGTTGTTGCCGGGCCCGTGACGCCCCGGACCCCAAAAGGTCGCTATCCCCGCGTCCTTCATCCTTCCGATGCCGCGCATGACCGCATCGATGTCGGTCATTTCGAATGCGATGTGATTGAGCAGGGAATTGTCCGACTGCGCGTAAGCGACCGCGTGGTGGACGCGGTCGCAGCGCACGAAATTCATGAACCCGGTGCGATCGGACAGGCGAAAGCCGAGCACCTCCACAGCGAAGCGCGTGCAGGCTTCCCGGTCCTGCGCGTTGACGACGACGTGCGTCACCTGCAGGGGCCTATCGCGGTCCGGGCGCAGCCTTTTCACGCGTTTTCTTTCGGTGACGAACCGGAACACGTGGCCCTCGGGGCCTTGAACGAGATATCCTGTTCCGCGGCCGGGCTCGTCGAAGTCGCGCGAGGGACCGAGCGGCGCCCCCGCTGCCGCTGCGCGCCTGCGGATTCTCGCAAGCTCGGGCTTCGAGCCGGAAAAGGTGATTGCGGCCACGGCGGGCTCGCTTGCCTGCGCAACCGAGACCACGTACGGGACGTCTTCCGTTCCCCGAAGATAGGCTATCCCGTTTCGCTCGCCGGTCTCCAGAAGGCCCCAGGTGTCGCGGAAAAACCGGACCGCCGATTCGCGATCGGGCACTTCGAGTTCGATGCTGCGCAACTTCATGTTTTCGCTCCGGACTGGTGCGCGGTGTTCGAATCGACCGCAGTGTGGGGCCAATTGTAACGCTTCGCTTCCAGAAGTACTTGCCGGGGCACCAAATCCGGATACAATTCCAACCCCGGCAATAGAAAATAAAAGGGAGGGAAATG
>VBCJ01000067.1 GCA_005884335.1 Betaproteobacteria bacterium
TGCCATCCGCGAGGGCGGCAAGACCGTGGGCGCGGGCGTCGTCGCGAAGGTTATTGAGTGAAGGCGGGACACAGGCCAATAGCTCAACTGGCAGAGCGTCGGTCTCCAAAACCGAAGGTTGGGGGTTCGATTCCCTCTTGGCCTGCCAAGGAACGGACGGGTTGCGGGACTGCGGTCCCGCCGGAACAAAGGCGGATGGCGGACAAAATCAAGGTTGCGATAGCGGTGCTGCTGCTGATCGCGGGCATCGCGGGCTTTTATTTCCTCTCGGAAAGCCCGATGGTGCTGCGCGTGGCGAGCGTGCTCGCGGGCATCGCCGCGGGCTCCGTCGTGGGATGGACCACCGAGCCGGGACGGCGGTTTTTCGTGTTCGCCCAGGAAGCAGTGGTCGAAACGAAAAAGGTGGTGTGGCCCACGCGCAAGGAATCGCTGCAGACGACCGGTGCGGTGTTCGCATTCGTGGTGGCCATGGCGGTGTTCCTTTGGCTCACCGACAAGAGCCTCGAAAAGCTGATGTACGACGTGCTTCTCGGATGGAAAAAGTAGCTATGACCGCTAACGCAACCAAGCGCTGGTACGTGGTGCACGCCTACTCCGGATTCGAGAAATCCGTACAGCGCACGCTCCTGGATCGAATTCAGCGCGCCGGCATGCAGGAGAAATTCGGCAAGATACTGGTGCCGACCGAGGAAGTCGTCGAGATGAAGGGCGGGCAGAAGAACATCTCGGAGCGCAAGTTCTTCCCCGGATACGTGCTCGTGGAAATGGACATGACCGACGACGCCTGGCATCTGGTGAAGAATACGCCCAAGGTCACGGGTTTCGTCGGCGGCGCGCACGGCAGGAAGCCGCCGCCCATCAGCGAGAAGGAAGTGAAGAACATCCTGCAGCAGATGCAGGAGGGCGTGGAAAAGCCCAAGCCCAAGGTGCTGTTCGAGATCGGCGAGGCGGTGCGGGTCAGGGAAGGCCCGTTCACCGATTTCCACGGCACGGTCGAGGACGTGAATTACGACAAGTCGAAGCTGCGCGTGTCGGTGACGATTTTCGGGCGGGCGACGCCGGTGGAATTGGAATTCGGGCAGGTTGAGAAAGCGTGAAGGCGATCGGGGAGAACGCGGACCTCGCGTTCGCTTGCACCCAACCAGGAGAGCCAGATGGCTAAGAAAGTAGTCGGATTCATCAAGCTGCAGGTGCCGGCGGGCAAGGCCAATCCCAGCCCGCCGATCGGGCCGGCGCTCGGCCAGCGCGGCCTGAACATCATGGAGTTCTGCAAGGCGTTCAACGCGCAGACGCAGAAAATCGAGCCGGGCCTGATGCTGCCGGTGGTGATTACCGCTTACCAGGACAAGAGCTTCAGCTTCATCGTCAAGACTCCGCCCGCGACCGTTCTCATCAAGAGGGCGGCTGGAATCGAGTCGGGCAGCAAGACGCCGCACACGGACAAGGTGGGGAAGATCACGCGTGCTCAGGCCGAGGAGATCGCGAAGGCCAAAATGCCCGATCTGACCGCCGCCGATCTCGACGCGGCGGTGCGCACGATCGCGGGCAGCGCCCGCTCGATGGGCGTAACCGTGGAGGGCGTGAAATGAGCAAGCTCCCGAAACGGAAACAAACCTGGGCGAAGCTGCGTGAGCACAACAGGAATTACCCCGTGCTCGACGCGTTGAAGATCATCAAGCAAGCGGCGGTTGCCAAGTTCGACGAGGCCGTCGATGTGGCGATCAATCTGGGCATCGATGCGAAGAAATCCGACCAGACCGTGCGCGGATCGGTCGTGCTGCCGGCCGGCACGGGCAAGAAGGTGCGGATCGCCGTATTTGCGCAAGGCGACAAGGCCAAGGCGGCAAAGGACGCGGGCGCCGACCTCGTCGGCATGGAAGATCTCGCCGAAAGCGTCAAAGCGGGGAAGCTCGATTTTGACGTCGTGATCGCGAGCCCCGACACGATGCGGGTGGTCGGGCAGTTGGGTCAGATCCTGGGGCCCCGCGGGCTGATGCCCAACCCGAAGGTGGGGACCGTCACGCCCGATGTCGCGGCGGCGGTGAAAAATGCACGCGCCGGCCAGGTGCAGTACCGTGCCGACAAGTCCGGCGTCGTTCAATGCTCCATCGGACGCGCCTCCTTCACCCCGGAGCAGTTGCGCGACAACCTGGTGGCGCTCGTCGATGCGGTCAACAAGTCCAAGCCTTCCAACGTGAAGGGACTCTACCTGCGCAAGGTGTCGGTGTCCTCGACCATGGGACCGGGCGTGCGGGTGGACGTGGGGAGCTTTGGCGGCGGCGCGACGGCGCAGCACTGAATATGGATGACAGAACTTTGGGCCATCGCGCGGCCTGTACGGCGTGCGGTGGGTTATCAAAGACCGTAGGAACCGAGAGGTTCAATCGGCAGGAGAAATCGATGTTGAAGCGTCCTTCCGTCCTACGCAGATGGCGAACCCCATGCAGGATTTTCCTGAGTGCAAGGTCGCCGTGGGTGCCGCAAGTCCTTGCGACGGGCGGCTTTTGACAAATTGGAGGTAGACCTTGGGTCTCGATCTCGACAAGAAGAAGGCGATGGTCGCCGAAGTCTCCGCGCAATTGGCGAAGGCGAAGACGGTCATCGTCGCTGAGTACCGTGGTCTGGAAGTGGGCCGCATGACCGAGCTGCGCGCGAAAGCGCGCAAGTCGGGCGTGTACCTGCGCGTCCTCAAGAACACCCTGGCGCGCCGCGCCGTCGAAGGCACGCCGTTTGCCGGGCTGTCCCAGCACATGAAGGGACCGCTCGTCTACGGCATCTCGCCCGACCCGGTGGCGACCGCCAAGGTGCTCAACGAGTTCGCCAAGGCGAACGAGAAGCTCGTCATCCGCGCCGGCGCCGTGCCGAACGCCGTGATTTCCGCGAAGGAGGTCACCGCGCTCGCGCTGATGCCGTCGCGCGAGGAGCTGCTCGCGAAGGTTCTGGCGACGATGCAGGCGCCGATCGCGCAGTTTGTGCGGACGCTGAACGAGGTGCCGGCGCGCTTCGCGCGCACCCTCGCCGCGGTCCGCAACAAGCGACAGGCGGCGAGCGCGCAGTAGTGCGGCCACAACGAAACTGATTCAGGAGAAACGAAATGTCTGTAGCAAAAGCAGAGATTCTGGATGCGATTTCCAACATGTCGGTGCTGGAGCTGTCGCAGCTGATCAAAGACCTTGAAGACAAGTTCGGCGTGTCCGCTGCAGCGGTGACGGTTGCGGCGGCCGCTTCGGCGGGCGGTGGCGGAGCTGCCGCGGCGGTGGAAGAACAGACCGAGTTCACGGTCGTGCTCACCGGGTTTGGCGAAAACAAGGTCAACGTGATCAAGGCGGTCCGCGAAGTCACCGGGCTCGGTCTGAAGGAAGCCAAGGACTTGGTGGATGGGGCGCCCAAGCCCGTCAAGGAAGCGGTGTCCAAAGCGGACGCGGAAGCGATTTTGAAGAAGTTGATCGACGCCGGCGCCAAGGCCGAGATCAAGTAACGACGGTCCACACATCTTGCACCACAGAGCGCACCGAGGGCACGGAGAGTTGTTTCGGATCTTCTCTGGGCACTTCGTGATCTCTGTGGTTCAGGAGTTTTCACGGCGCAGAACGCAGATGAGAGTGGGCGGAACTTTCCGGGCCGCCCCCTGTCCCCTGTCCTCTGGCTTCGAGACGGAGTGTCCATGACCACCGCTGCAACCTATTCATCCACCGAAAGAAAACGCATCCGCAAGAGCTTCGCCAAGCGCGCGAGCGTGCTGAGCGTGCCGTTTCTTCTGGCGACCCAGCTCGAGTCCTATGCGGCTTTCCTGCAGGCGGCCGTGCTTCCGGAAAAGCGCAAGAACGAGGGCCTGCAAGCGGCTTTCACCTCGATCTTCCCCATCTCCAGCCACTCGGGGAACGCGCGCCTCGAATTCGTCAGCTACTCGCTCGGTGAGCCGCCTTTCGACGTGAAGGAATGCCAGCAGCGCGGGCTGACCTACGCGAGCCCGCTGCGCGCCAAGGTGCGCCTCACCATCATGGACAAGGAAGCCTCCAAGCCCACGGTGAAGGAGGTCAAGGAACAGGAAGTGTACATGGGTGAGATTCCGCTCATGACCACCACGGGCTCGTTCATCATCAACGGCACCGAGCGCGTGATCGTCAGCCAGCTGCACCGCTCGCCGGGCGTGTTCTTCGAGCACGATCGCGGCAAGACGCACTCGTCGGGGAAGCTGCTCTTCTCGGCGCGCATCATCCCGTACCGCGGCTCGTGGCTGGACTTCGAATACGACCCCAAGGACTACCTCTATTTTCGCGTCGACCGCAGGCGCAAGATGCCGGTGACGATCCTGCTCAAGGCGATCGGCATGACTCCCGAGGCCATCCTCGCGGCGTTCTACGATTTCGACACCTTCCAGCTCGCCAAGAGCGGCAATCAGTTCGAACTGGTGCCCGAGCGCCTGCGCGGCGAAGTCGCGCGTTTCGACTTCGTCGACAAGGCGGGCAAGACGATCGTGCAGAAGGACAAGCGCATCACCGGCAAGCACATTCGCGACATGGAAGCCGCTGGAATGAAGCGGATGGCGGTACCGGACGAATTCCTGATAGGACGTACGCTCGCGCACAACGTCATCAACAAGGAATCCGGCGAGATACTCGCCAACGCCAACGACGAAGTCACCGAACCCTTGCTTGCGAAGTTGAGCGAAGCGGGCATCGAGACGATCAAAACCGTCTACACCAACGACCTCGACCAGGGCGCTTACATCTCGCAGACGCTGAAGATCGACGAAACCGCCGACCAGAGCGCGGCGCGCGTCGCCATCTATCGCATGATGCGCCCCGGCGAGCCGCCCACGGAAGATGCAGTCGAAACCCTGTTCAACGGCCTGTTCTACTCGGAGGACCGCTATGACCTTTCGGCGGTCGGCCGCATGAAGTTCAACCGCCGCGCCTACCCCGAGAAGATCGAGGAAAAGACCCCCGCCTGGCTGCGCCGGTTTTATGCCCGGGTGGGCCCGCAGGGAGCCGAAGGCCTCGGGACGCTGTCGAACGACGATATCCTCGCCGTGGTGGGAATTCTCGTGGAACTGCGCAACGGACGCGGGGAGATCGACGACATCGACCATCTCGGCAACCGGCGCGTGCGCTCGGTGGGCGAGCTCGCCGAGAACCAGTTCCGCGCGGGCTTGGTTCGCGTCGAGCGCGCGGTGAAGGAACGCCTGTCGCAGGCCGAGTCCGAAAACCTCATGCCGCACGATCTCATCAACGCGAAGCCCATCTCCGCCGCGATCAAGGAGTTTTTCGGCTCGAGCCAGCTGTCGCAGTTCATGGACCAGACGAACCCGCTTTCGGAAATCACGCACAAGCGGCGCGTATCGGCCCTGGGGCCGGGGGGCCTCACCCGGGAGCGCGCGGGCTTCGAGGTGCGCGACGTGCACCCGACTCACTATGGCCGGGTCTGCCCCATCGAGACACCGGAAGGCCCGAACATCGGCCTGATCAACTCGCTCGCGCTCTACGCCCGCACCAACCGGTACGGATTTCTGGAGACGCCCTACAGGAAAGTCGTAAACGGAAAAATCACGAACGAGATCGATTTTCTGTCGGCGATCGAGGAAGGCAACTTCGTCATTGCGCAGGCGAATGCGCAAATCGACAAGAACGGCAAGCTCGTCGATGGCCTGGTTTCCTGTCGCTTCAAGAACGAATTCACGCTGGCGACCGCCGACCGCGTCCAGTACATGGACGTGGCCCCTTCGCAGATCGTTTCGGTAGCGGCCTCGCTCATCCCGTTCCTCGAGCACGACGACGCCAACCGCGCGCTGATGGGCTCGAACATGCAGCGCCAGGCGGTGCCTTGCCTTCGGCCGGAGAAACCACTCGTCGGCACGGGGATCGAGCGCACCGTCGCGGTGGACTCGGGCACGGCGGTCCAGGCGTTGCGCGGCGGCGTGGTCGATTACGTCGATGCGAGCAGGATCGTGGTGCGCGTCAACGACGACGAAACCGTCCCGGGAGACGTGGGCGTCGATATCTACAACCTGGTGAAATACACGCGGTCGAACCAAAACACCAACATCAATCAGACGCCTCTGGTGAAGCCCGGCGAGCGCATCGCCAAGGGCGACGTGGTGGCCGACGGCGCCTCGACCGACATGGGCGAGCTCGCGCTGGGGCAGAACATGCTGGTCGCCTTCATGCCCTGGAACGGCTTCAATTTCGAGGATTCGATCCTGATTTCCGAGCGCGTCGTGGCGGATGACCGTTATACCTCGATCCACATCGAGGAGCTGACGGTCGTGGCGCGCGACACCAAGCTCGGGCCTGAGGAGATCACACGCGACATTTCGAACCTTTCCGAGGCGCAACTCTCGAGGCTTGACGAGTCCGGTATCGTATACATCGGAGCCGAAGTCGAGGCGGGCGACGTTCTAGTGGGCAAGGTGACGCCCAAGGGCGAGACCCAGCTCACGCCCGAGGAAAAACTGCTTCGCGCGATCTTCGGCGAGAAGGCTTCCGACGTGAAGGACACGAGCCTGCGCGTGCCCTCCGGAATCTCCGGAACGGTGATCGATGTGCAGGTGTTCACCCGGGAAGGGATCGAGCGCGACAAGCGCGCCGCGCAGATCATCGACGAGGAGCTGAAGCGCTACAAGAAGGACCTCGCCGACCAGATGCGCATCGTCGAGGGCGACGCCTTCGAGCGGATGGAGCGGCTCTTGATCGGCAAGACCGCCAACAAAGGGCCGAAGAAACTCGTCCGCGGGACGAAGATCACGAAATCCTACCTGGAGGGCGTCGAGCGCCACGACTGGTTCGAAATCAGTCTTGCGAACGAGGACGCCGCGCAGCAATTGGAGAGCTTGAAGGACAGTCTCGCGCAGACCCGGGTGAGGTTCGACGCGGCGTTCGAGGCGAAAAAGAAGAAACTGACGCAGGGCGACGAGCTTCCGCCCGGCGTGCAAAAGATGGTGAAGGTCTACGTCGCGGTGAAGCGGCGCCTGCAGCCGGGCGACAAGATGGCCGGCCGCCACGGGAACAAGGGCGTCATCTCGAAGATCGTGCCGGTCGAGGACATGCCGTGCATGGCCGACGGCACCCCGGTCGACATCGTGCTCAATCCACTGGGCGTGCCTTCGCGCATGAACGTCGGGCAGATCCTCGAAACCCATCTGGGCTGGGCGGCCAAGGGCCTGGGACTGAAAATCGGCGAGATGCTGAAGGCGAGCGCCAAGGCCGCGGAGGTGCGCAAGTTCCTCAGCCGCATCTACAACCAGGGCGGCAAGCCCGAGGACCTGAGCGTACTCACCGACGACGATGTGATCACCCTGGCAGGGAACTTGAGGGAAGGGGTGCCGTTTGCGACCCCCGTCTTCGACGGGGCCTCCGAGGACGAGATCAAGGAGATGCTCGAGGCGGCAGGGCTGCCGCGCGGAGGCCAGGTGAGCTTGCACGACGGCCGTACGGGCGACCCCTTCGACCGGCAGGTGACCGTGGGTTTCATGCACATGCTGAAGCTCCACCACCTGGTGGACGACAAGATGCACGCGCGCTCGACGGGTCCGTACAGTCTGGTGACCCAGCAGCCGCTCGGCGGCAAGGCGCAGTTCGGCGGACAGCGATTCGGCGAGATGGAAGTCTGGGCCCTCGAGGCCTACGGCGCCGCGTACACGCTGCAGGAGATGCTCACGGTCAAATCCGACGACATCAACGGCCGCACCAAGGTCTACGAAAACATCGTCAAAGGCGACCACAAGATCGACGCGGGAATGCCGGAGTCCTTCAACGTGCTGGTGAAGGAAATCAGGTCGCTGGGCATCGACATCGACTTGGAACGTTTCTGACACAAGTTCGACACCCGGCGCTTCGCCGGGTGTCGGTGAAAGTCTGGTACAGGAGTATTAAATGAAAGCACTGCTCGATTTGTTCAAGCAGGTTACGCAGGAAGAGGAGTTCGATGCGATCAAGATCGGGATCGCCTCGCCGGAAAAGATCCGCTCGTGGTCCTACGGCGAAGTGAAGAAACCCGAGACGATCAACTACCGCACCTTCAAGCCGGAGCGGGACGGCCTCTTCTGCGCCAAGATCTTCGGGCCCATCAAGGACTACGAATGCCTGTGCGGAAAATACAAGCGCCTGAAGCACCGCGGCGTGATCTGCGAGAAGTGCGGCGTCGAGGTGACGCTCGCCAAGGTCCGTCGCGAGCGCATGGGGCATATCGAGCTCGCCAGCCCCGTGGCGCACATCTGGTTCCTGAAGAGCCTGCCCTCGCGCTTGGGGCTGGTGCTCGACATGACGCTCCGGGACATCGAGCGCGTCCTCTACTTCGAGGCCTATGTCGTCACCGACGCGGGCATGGTCAACGACGAGAAGATCAAGCGGGCGAAGCTCCTCTCCGAGGAGGATTACCTCGCCAAGATCGAGGAGCACGGAGACGATTTCTCGGCCACCATGGGAGCCGAGGGCATTCGCGAGCTGCTGCGCGCGATCAACCTCAACGAGCAAATCGATACTTTGAGGAAGGAGCTCGAGAGCACCGGCTCCGACACCAAGATCAAGAAGCTCGCCAAGCGTCTCAAAGTGCTCGAAGGCTTCCAGAAATCCGGCATCAAGCCGGACTGGATGGTCATGGAAGTGCTGCCGGTGCTGCCCCCCGAGCTGCGGCCCCTGGTCCCGCTCGACGGCGGGCGTTTCGCGACCTCCGATCTGAACGACCTGTACCGCCGCGTGATCAACCGCAACAACCGGCTGAAGCGGCTGCTCGAGTTGAAAGCGCCCGAGATCATCGTCAGGAATGAAAAGAGAATGCTCCAGGAAGCGGTCGACTCGCTGCTGGACAACGGCCGCCGCGGCAAGGCGATGACCGGCGCCAACAAGCGCCCCTTGAAGTCGCTCGCCGACATGATTAAGGGCAAGGGCGGGCGCTTCCGTCAGAACCTGCTCGGCAAGCGCGTGGACTACTCGGGACGCTCGGTGATCGTGGTGGGCCCGCAGCTGAAGCTGCACCAGTGCGGCCTGCCCAAGAAGATGGCGCTCGAATTGTTCAAACCCTTCATCTTCAACAAGCTCGAGATGCAGGGCATCGCCACGACCATCAAGGCCGCGAAGCGCGAGGTCGAGGCCGAGACGCCCGTCGTGTGGGACATCCTAGAAGAGGTGATCCGCGAACACCCGGTGATGCTCAATCGGGCGCCGACCCTGCACCGCCTCGGTATCCAGGCCTTCGAGCCCGTGCTGATCGAGGGCAAGGCGATTCAACTGCACCCGCTCGTGTGCGCGGCGTTCAACGCCGACTTCGACGGCGACCAGATGGCCGTGCACGTGCCGCTGTCGCTCGAAGCGCAGATGGAGGCGAGAACGCTGATGCTCGCCTCGAACAACATCCTTTCGCCCGCGAACGGCGACCCGATCATCGTGCACTCGCAGGACATCGTCCTGGGGCTCTACTACGCCACGCGCGAGCGCATCAATGCCAAGGGCGAAGCCATGGTGTTC